>NZ_DAOQZV010000331.1:0-2665 GCF_035343835.1 Nostocoides sp.
CCAGCGGCGCCAGCCACTGCGGCGCCTGAGGGGATCGGTGGCGCGTCACGGCCCACGCCGGCCGCGGTGCGGGCGGGTGCAGCCTGACGGGCGGGGGCAGGCATACCGGCGCGCAGTTGGAGGTATTGGTCGACGCCGCCGGGCAGGTCGCGGATGCGGCCGTCGCCGAGGAGGGCGACCTGGCGGTCGGTGATGCGTTCGAGCAGGTAGCGGTCGTGCGAGACGACGACGAGCGTGCCGACCCAGCCGTCGAGCAGGTCCTCGACCGCGGTCAGGGTGTCGATGTCGAGGTCATTGGTCGGCTCGTCGAGGAGCAGCAGATTCGGCTCGTCGAGCAGGACGCGCAGCAACTGCAGGCGCCGTCGCTCGCCACCGGAAAGGTCGCCGACGCGGACCTGCTGGCGCGGACCGGGGAAGCCCAACCGCTTGGCGAGGGTCGAGGCACTGACCGGCTTGCCGGCGAGCATGGTGCTCGTGCGCACCGACTCGATGGCCTCGATGACCCGCCGGTCGGCGAGTTCATCGAGTTCGCGCACGTCCTGGGTCAGGTGCCCGACGCGGACGGTGACGCCCTGCTTGCGCCGCCCGGAGTCCAGGGGGCTTTCCCCCGCGAGCACGTCGAGCAGCGTCGACTTGCCCGCGCCGTTGACCCCGACCAGGCCGATCCGGTCGCCGGGCGCGAGCTGCCACGTCACCCGCGCGAGCATCGGGCGCTCCCCGAAGGCCAGGCTCGCGTCGTGGAGGTCCACGACATCCTTGCCCAGCCGCGCGGTCGCGAAACGCATCAGTTCCACGCTGTCGCGCGGGGGCGGTTCGTCGCTGATCAGGGCGGCGGCCGCGTCGAGGCGGAACTTCGGTTTGCTCGTGCGGGCCGGCGCCCCCCGGCGCAGCCACGCGAGTTCCTTGCGCAGCAGGTTGGCGCGCCGCTCCTCGGTTACCGCCGCGATGCGAGCGCGTTCCGCACGGGCGAGGACGTATGCGGCATACCCCCCGTCGTAGGCATCGACCGTGCCGTCGTGGACCTCCCACGTCGCGGTGGCCACCGCGTCCAGGAACCAGCGGTCGTGGGTGACGACGATCAAGGCGCGATCCGGCCGCGCCCAGGTCGTCGTCAGATAGCGCGCCAACCAGGCGACACCCTCGACGTCGAGATGGTTGGTCGGCTCGTCGAGCATGAGCAGGTCGGCATCGGCGACCAGCGCGCGGGCGAGGGCGACGCGACGGCGTTCGCCGCCGGAGAGCCGGTCGACGACGGCCTCTAGGCCGCCGAGTGCTCCCGCCCGCTCGTCCCCGACCAGCCCACCGAGGACCTCGCGGATCCGCGATTCCGAGGCCCACTCGTGCTCGGCGGCGTCACCGACGATCGCCTCGCGGATCGTTGCTCCTGCGGGCAGGTCGTCGTCTTGGGCAACCTCGGCGATCTGCAGGCCGCCGGTATGCGTCACCCGGCCGTCGTCGAGGGTGCGGCGCCGCGCGAGCACCCCGAGCAGCGTGGATTTGCCCCCGCCGTTGGCGCCGACGACGCCGATCCGGTCGCCGGTGCCGATGCCGAGCGAGACGCCGTCGAGGATCACCCGAGTGCCGGAGTGGATGGTGGCCCGCTCCAGATTGACGAGATTGGCCATCAGCGCGCAGCCGCCGCCTCGATCGTGGCCCCCGGGACCGGCCCGACGGCCCGGCGCACGTCCGCGGCCGTCCCCGAGGCCGCGAGGGCGACGGCCAGATCGATGGCCGCCTCCGCGTTGCGAACCAGGAAGGCCACCGTCGGGCCGGAGCCGGAGACGATGCCGCCGAGCGCCCCGAAGCCGAGGCCGGCTTCGAGGACCTCGCCGAGGTCGGGCTGCAGCGAAATCGCCGCATCCTGTAGGTCGTTGGCGAGCCGGCCGGCGAGTCCGTCCCGGTCACCGGCAGCGAGTGCGGCCAGGAGAACCTGATCGGGCTCGGGCGCCGTGACGTCGGTGGCTGCGCGGAGGCGGTCGCACTCGGCATACACGCTCGGGGTCGACAGGCCCTGAGTGGAGAGCGCGAAAACCCAGTGGTACTTGCCTCTGGTCAGGACCGGGACGACGTGCTCGCCGCGGCCCGAGCCGAGCGCGGTGCCGCCGGAGATGAGGAAGGGGATATCGGAGCCGAGGCCGGCCGCGATGCCCTCGAGCTCGGCCGCCGGCAGGTCGAGACCCCAGAGCCGGGCACAGGCGACCAGGGCGCCGGCCGCATCCGCCGAGCCGCCTGCCATCCCGCCCGCGACCGGGATCTCCTTGGTGACCCTGAGGTGGACCGGCGTGTCGACACCCGCATGGTCGGCAAGGGCTTGGGCCGCACGAACGGCCAGATTGCTCGCGTCCCCCGGGACACCCTCGCGCGTGCGCCCGGTCAACTCGATCCCCCACTGCGGCGCGTGCGTGACCTCGACCAGGTCGTAGAGGCCAACGGCCTGGTAGACGGTCGCGAGCTCGTGATAGCCGTCTGCGCGCCGGGGTCCGACGCGCAACTCCAGGTTGACCTTAGCCGGCACCCGCACGCTGACGCGTGGCAGGAGCACCGGCGCCGACGTCATGGGGTCCACCTAACCATGTCCGGCATGTGGTCGCGTCGGCCCCGGCTACCGCCGTCGGGCGAGCGGCTCGCGGAGTTCGCCGACGCGGCGTCCGCCACGGCGCCGGCC
>NZ_DAOQZV010000332.1:0-2643 GCF_035343835.1 Nostocoides sp.
GCCGATGCCGAGCGAGCGGTCGACGTAGTCGGCCAGCGTCGTGCCGACGGTGGTGGCGCCTGCCGCGGTCGTGCCTGCAGCCGGAGCCGCAGCAGCGGGCGCCACTTCATCGTCGTCGCCCTTGCCCAGGACGAGCAGGGCGCCGAGCGCCAGGCTCGCCAGGCCGAGCAGGCCGGCGATCCACGGCATCTTGCCGACCAGGCCGAGCTTGTTGCCGTTGGCCTTGGCGTCGGAGACGTTCGAGGCCACCTGCTCGTCGGTGAAGGCGAGGTTCATGTCGAGGGCGGACCCACCGTCGGCGAGGGTGCGGACCTGCTTCTCGGCCTGCTTGATGATCGAGCCGGTGACCGGGTCGATCCACATCGTCTTGTCGTCGGAGTACTTGCCCTGCACGCCAGAGGCAACCTCAGCGGGCTGGTCCTGGACGTTGATATTGAACTTGTAGGTGCTGAGCCCGTCGAGCTTCTCCTCACCGACGAACGCCGCGTCCACGGCGCGGTTAAGGATGCCGTCCCAGAAGGGGTAGGTCTTCTTCTCCACGCCGAAGGGGAATTTGTTGATCAGACCCTCGTGCGGCGAGGCATTGGCGCCGAGGAACTTTTCCTGGTCGGAGACGGCTTCCGCGGTCACCCGGTCGGTGGCGAAGTTGTCAGCGCCCGCGTTGATCAAGCGGGTGTCCGCGGCCTCGGCACTGACACAGTTGGGAGCCTTGCCGTCCTTATTCCACATCAGGCAGGTGAAGCTCTGGAAGACCGCGACCGCCCCGGTCGAGGCGTCGCCGTCGATGACCGTGTGACTGGTCGCCTTGACGGGCGCCCGGTCACTGCCGAGATAGCTCGCATCACCGAGGAGCGTGGTGATGCTGTCGACGTCGAGCGGAGTCTTCTTGACCTGCCCGGGCACCCACAGCGCCACCATCAGGGCAGTGGTCAGCAGGAAGCCACCGAGGCCTAGCAGGAGCGGTCCGAGAATTTTCCGCATGATCGAGGTCGTTCTCCTAATGGGGGGCCGGCCGGCCGGAGCAGTGGTCGGCAGATGCTACCAGCGAGTAGGACGGATGGAAACCTCCGCGGCGCTGCCAGACCGCGTCCGTATGCTGCCCGCCATGGATTCGGAGCACCGCCACCGTGCCGTGCTCCCCGCGCACGTCACCGCATTGGACGGCCTGCGCGCCGTTGCGGTCGGCCTCGTCGTGCTCACCCACGCGGCCTATCTGACCGGTTTTGTGAACTCGGGCGGATTCTGGGGCGTGCTGCTGGGACGCGGCGATTTCGGCGTGGCCCTCTTCTTCACGCTTTCCGGCTATCTGCTCCACCTCGGCTTCCTGCGCGCCCCTGGCGAGCGGCTCGACATCGGCACCTATCTGTTGCGCCGGGCCGCGCGCGTGCTCCCCGCCTACTGGGTGGTGCTGCTGGTTGTCTGCGTGGCCGCACGGCCGGACGCGCGCGATGTGGTGCTGCACGCGCTGGCGCTGCAAATCTATGCGCCCGGTTCGCAGATCCCCAGTTTCTCCCCCGCCTGGTCGATCGCCACCGAACTCTCCTTCTATGCGGTGCTCCCCATTGCGGCCGCACTTCTGCACCGCGTGCGGCGACAGAATGCCCACGCGCCGCTGACCCTGCTGGCGGCGCTGCTTCCTCTCGCCTTGGCCTGCACCTGGCTGGCACCCAGTGGTGACTTGCGCGTGGACACGCCCTACGAGCGCTGGCTGCCGGCACGCAGCGCGAGCTTCCTCATCGGCATGATCCTCGCGGAAGCCGTTGTCCGTCAGTCGCATCCGCTCGCCCGCCGGCTGCGCGCCTGGATGGCCGCACCGGGCCCCGTGCTGGCTCTGGGCGCCGCCGTCTACGCCCTGGCCACCACACCGGTGGCGGGGTTGCTGACGCTCGGCATCGTCAGCGGATGGCAGTTGACGACCAAGATGCTGCTCTCCTGCGTCTTCGCCGCCGCCCTGCTCGGGCCGGTGGTCCTCGGCCCGCGCGGCTGGTGGACGGCGTGGCTCTCTCGCCCGGGCGTGGTCTGGGTGGGCCGGATCTCCTACGGCATCTTTCTGTGGCACGTCCCGGTCTTCGTCGGGCTCTATGCCCTGACCGGCGTCGACGTCTTCACCGGCGGGTTGGCCGCACTCCTGGCCATCGGTGTCCCGATCACCGTGGCCCTCGCAGCCGTCAGCTTCGCCTGGATCGAGGCGCCGGCCATCCGCTGGGCGTCCCTGCGCCGCCGGTCCCCAGCGGCGGCGGAGCAGGTGGAGCCGCAGCCACCACGATCAGCAGCGCCACCAGGCTGAGCGTGCGCGTCGTCGCCTCGACCCATGCCGCCCCCGGCCCGGTGCCATCGGCGAAGCCCGCCTGAACGGCGCCGGCCAGGGTGAGCAGGATCACCACGGCGACCGGGGCCGGCTGGCGTGTCGCCGCGCCTCCGAGAGCGGCCACCACTGCCCGGGTCGTGGGTCGCTCTTGCGGCGCCCGATCGTGATCAGCCGCGACATCACCAGGTCGCCGGCCCCGGCCGGATGCGATCAGGACGAGCCCGGCGAGGACAGCACCTGGCATACCGGCAAGCACTGCGCCGAGCGCGAGCACGCACAGGGCGCGCACGCCGCGACGCGTGGGTTGGCCGGGGCCGCCCTCGTCGACGGGCACG
>NZ_DAOQZV010000333.1:0-2617 GCF_035343835.1 Nostocoides sp.
GGCGCCGTGCTCGCGCGCAGCCAGCCGCCGCCCGGCAGCTTCGTCGCGAGCTCCTCCAAGGCGCCGCCCGGACGATAACGCAGCACACCCGCGGCCAGCCCGGCGACAGACGCGCTGCCGTCGGCGCCGACCGCGATATTGCGAAAGCCCATGTGCCGCTGATCATTCGACTGATAGACCACCGACTTCGTGGCTGGGTCGTAGGCGAAGAAGACCCCGACATCCTCCTTCGCGCCACCCGCCCGGCCGAGCGGATCCGCAGCCTCGCCATAGATCAGACCGCCCCCGCCGGCCAACGACGGTATGCCGTGGCGCGGCACGGGCACACCGAGGTCGGTGATCGCATAGCTTGCGGTGTCTAGGGCGAAGAGCCGGTCGCCGGGGTAGTTGGCCGTATAGGTCAGCCCGTCCCGATCGCCCCAGAAGGTCGCGAAGATGACATCGCAGCCCGAGCGCACCATCTGGGCGTGGATCTTGCCGTAGCCCCAGTCACCGGGTGTGTGCGGCACCAGCGAGAGGACATCGGAGATGCGCGTCAGGGCGCTGGTCGCCGGGTCGAAGACGAAAACGTACGAGTTGCCGTCGGCCCCGTCGTGCGTCCCCGCGGCCGAGACGAAGCGCCCGTCGGGCAGCACCACGCCCTGTCCCCACTGCGACCACAGTGTGGCCGGGCCGGCTGGCTTGGGATAGACCGCCGCCGTCACTCTCGATTGCCCGGCGCTGCCCTCGGACACCACCGCCATCCGGGCAGTGGGACCGTGCGGCGCGGCAGTCGGTGGCGAACAGGGACCGGTGCCCGTCCCGGTAGCCGCCCCACCCCCTGACCCGCCGGTGTTGCCCGCAGGTCCCGTGCCCGTGGTTGCCGCTCCCGTCGTCGCCGGAGCCGACGAGCCGTCCGTCGTGGTCGCCGCCATTCGCGAGGCACTGGGGGAGTCGGAGGCAGTGGGCGACGTCGTGCACCCGGCCACCGCCGCCCCGGTGAGCAGCAGGCCGACCAACAGCCCGGTGCGGGCGCGCATCCTTACAACTCCTGATATTCCGGGAATCGCTCGAACATCGGAGCGTCGATGCGCCGCACCAGGTCCCGGGTCTCGTCGGTGTAGTACGACCGCCACGGCTGGTCCGCCCGCCGCCCACCCTTGGTCGGGAGCACCTTCGCGGCGTCGAGGATGAACGCGCGCCGCTGCGCCGGCACACCCACCTCGCCGAGCGCGTCATACAACTCGCGATTGAGATTCTCGGTATGAATGAAACGCACATCGCGCGTCCCCTCCACCACCGCTGCGACGATATCCGCGAGCGGTGACCGGACATCCGGAGCAGGTGCCGGCACGAACTGATTCGCGTAGCGCACCGTGCACCAGCCCAGGTCGGGCCGGTCGGGCGTGTCGATCCGGTAGCCGACCCGGCCGAAAACCGTCAGGAAGTCGGCGAAGCTCAACTGCGGGAAAGCCGGGAAGTCCGCTTCGATCCGGTCCCAGTCGTAGGACGCGAACTCCGGATTGCGCCGCCCCTTGGCCCACTCCTTGAACTCATAGGTCGAGACATAGGTCTCGTAGGGGCTGCGCACCGTGGCCAGCACCGGTAGGTGCGCATGGCTTGCCGGTATGCGGTGCCGCGGCGCGTGCTTGTGCACCTCCTGACGCGCGGGCCGGCCGAGCGGTCGAACGCCGCGCAGCCGCTCCAGCAGCTGGCGACGGCGGTCGGGATAGAGCCGGTGGATCATCGCCCCCGCGAAGGTGCCGCCGGTCTTCGGCGGATGCAGGAAGACGAAGTCGTCGGTCAGAATCATCGGCTCACCCCTCCCTCGTAGTGCCCGCCCTGCCTGATCGTATGCGCCGAAGCGCCTCGCGGGCTGCCCGACTGACATGATGAGGCGGCGCAACCGGCGTGATGAGGCGGCGCAACCGGCGTGATGAGGCGAACCACTCCCGGGAGTTGACGGCATACGGCACAATCACCGCGTGCCCCCGGAATCGAGCGTCGATGCCATGGTCAATGGGGCTCAACCGCTTGAGCCTGCGGTCGCAAGGTCGCCCTACCGGCCCGACATTCAGGGATTGCGGGGAATTGCCGTCCTCCTCGTCGTCGTCTACCACACAGGGTCGGGTTGGCTCTCGGGTGGCTATGTCGGCGTCGACGTCTTCTTCGTCATCTCCGGCTACCTGATCACGAATCACTTGCTCGCCGGGCTGACGAAAACAGCTCGCATCGATTTTGGGCAGTTCTATGCCCGCCGCATCCGGAGGATCCTGCCAGCATCCTTCGTCGTCCTTATCCTGACGTCGCTGGCGACACTGGTCTTCGCCTCGCCGATCATCCGGCGGACCGCGTTGAAGGATGCCTTCTGGACGGCGCTGTATGTGCCGAACATCCGGTTCGCGCTGCAAGGTCGCGACTATCTAGCAGAGACCTATCCGTCGCCCTTTCAGCACTACTGGTCGGTCGGGGTCGAGGAGCAGTTCTACCTGCTCTGGCCGTTGCTCCTCCTTCTCCTCTGGCATCTGACGGGCGTGCGGCGCGCCCCGAATCGGCGATGGGTGCTGGTCGGGCTCGCCCTCCTGGTCCTGGCCTCCTTCGGCGCGTCCTGGTGGTTGACCTATGCCGACCGCCCCTG
>NZ_DAOQZV010000334.1:0-2564 GCF_035343835.1 Nostocoides sp.
AGGCGATCGGCCATGTCCTGCGCCGCCAGGGCTGAGTCGGTCTCGTCACTGGTCATGAGGAGCACGACTTGCCTGAACCAATCTGGGTCGGTCGAGTTCCGCTGGTATGAGACCGCGTACCCGTCCTTCCACGGCGAGGCCCACCGGAACGACAACCCCGCTGGCAGCTCGCTCCCCCGCAGACGCTCGGTCAGGAAGCGCGCGGTCGCACGCCGCGGGGACTCCCAGGACCGGTCGGCCGTCGCCCGGCGTACCTCCGCGACGTACTGGCCCATCGCGAACCGGTATGTCGGCAGCGGCCAAGGCCGGCCGTTGGCGGGGTCGGGGCCGATCGGGTAGGGACCGACGAAAACGCCGGTGTAGTCGCACGGGTCCGACCAGGTCACCCATTCAGCGTCCGCGGTGGCGGCGATGACCGGCGCGATCACGCCGCAGCCCTCGATCCCGCAGGAGCACCGCCACACCCCGACGCGGCGCGGTGGGTGCTGCGGCAGCAGTGGGCTGTCCTCGATGAAGACGTCCTGGGGGTCAAAGCCGCCCCATTCTGGCGCGACCTCGGCGAACGGGTTCACCCCGCCGATGCTGATGGTGACGGTCGGCCAATCGCGGGAATTGCGCTCAATCTCGTAGCCGAGACTGAGGACGGAGACACCGAGGCTCTCGTTCATCTAAAGGGCGATTCGCGGCACGCCTGGGCCATCGACGGTGCCGAGCCGCGCTCGGCAAGGGAACGATCGTACGCGCGACCGCATGTGTTCGGAACCACACGGCGTAGCGCGCCGATCTGCGCCGGGCATGTGGACGCCAAAAGGGATGGCTACTCGGGGTCCGACTTCCGCCACCCGGCATACAGCGTGGTGTCTGCCGTGATGGCGAGCTTGGTCACCCGCTTCATCAGCGACGCGTCGGTCTACCACCTCGGGATCGGTGGAGAACCGGGCGCTCTCGGCGCTCCACGGCAACAACCGCGGGTGGCAGGGTCTCGACCGTCGAGGGAGAGACGAGTCAGGCGATGACCATCTCGATGGGTGCGTGATCGCTGAGCCCCAGTTGCTCTGCTACTTCTCGCCTGACACTCCATGAGCGGACCGAGGTCTCCGTAGCGGCGTCGGCGAATACGTGGTCCAGCTGCAATGGACGCGTGCGCTTCTTGAAGTAGGTCTGCACTTCCTCCGGGGAATGCCGAGGGCGCGTGTCGATGTAACCCTGGGCGTGCAGGTTGTCGAAGAGACGCGCGTTCTCGCCCCTGTCACCAGTATCGAACATCCGTGCGCTATTGAGGTCACCGCCCAAGACAAAGCGCGCGCCGTTCAGGACCGGCCGAAGCTCGGCGACGACTGGTTCGATCTCCCACATCGCTGACGCGCTGGACCGCGGGATCTGCTCGCGCGGAGGTAGATCCGCGTACCACGTGGGGTAGGCCCTATTGATCTCCTCGAAGCTGGCGGCATCAGAGTGGACACTGATGAACCAGAGGCCACCCTCCTCATCGGGCCTCGCGATCGCGGCCGCACCCCGGACACGTGTCAACCCGGGCTGTTGGTCGGTCGGCTCCCAGGCTCGGTAACCACCAGCCTTCACCAGCACGGCGCATCCGTGCTGCTTGTACTTGCCACGAAATACAACAGAGCCCCAAGGTCCCAGCCTCTCGGGGTGAGGGACGACCTCTTGGAGGAGTGCAACGTCAGCGTCCTGCTCATTGAGCCACTGCCATGCGCTCGCGTGGCGATCGCGCTTGTAGCCGTAGGCGCCGGCCATGTTCCAGCAGATCAACCTCACGCTCGAAGGCTATACGGCCAGGTCCGAGCCCGGCAGGCGCTGGACCGCGCCCCGTTGTCCCGCGGGCGGGTGGTCGTCCGTCCCTTCACCGACATCGAGACCACCCCGCAGCCGGACATGCCGCAGCGGCCTCGTCGGTGACCATCTCAACGCCCGGGCGCCGTCGTCTTCCAGCACGACCCAGACCACGGTCAGACCCTCGATTCCCAACAGCATCGTTGAGGCATCTTCGTGTGGGGCATGCGTACGCTGAACCAAGCCCGTGGCCTCACCCTCGTGACCATGAAGTGCTCGACAACAGCCATGATCACCGGGGGGTGCCCCCTCTGGGGGAGGTCACGGGCCACACCGCGTCACCACGAAGGACCGGCGTGCCCGCCCAAACTCGAAGAGAGCCGTCTAGCCCACGGCGCAGATCCATAACGTGGAGCACCAACACGCCCGAGATGCATAACGTCGACCAATTCTTGGGATCCACCGGCGTTCTTACAAGATCGACTGCATCTCGACGAAGATTGGCTGCATCTCGACAACGCTGTCGAGATGTACGGAAGATGTCGCGGCCGTCAGCTTTGAACACCGCACAGATCCGATCCGGAGCGGTGGCCGGGCAAAGTAGCACCGACGGCAAGTTTCGGACGCTACGCGACCACAGCGGCTGATCCGGACGTTGGGCGTCACTGCTTCCGCCGGGCACCACAGGACTAACGCTGCGGGTCAGCCATCGGGAAAACGGAGTGCATTCGGCCCCTGTGGCCACCTACCGTTCATCGCGTGCGCCCTCC
>NZ_DAOQZV010000335.1:0-2554 GCF_035343835.1 Nostocoides sp.
CCCCGGCCGCGTCGAGCCACTGCGTGCCCGCGTCCCAGCGCTGGTCCTCGGCCAGACCTGCCCGCGCCCGCGCCACCTGCGCCGGCCCCCGCGCAAGACAAAGCGCTCCGCCACGGACATAGCCGACCCCCGGAAAGCCCTCTGCGGCAACGACATTGCCCACTTCATCGACCGTATGACGCAACTCACCCAGCAGCCGGCGCGTCGCCTCCACCCCATGCCGACGGGCGAGGGCGTCACCGCCGAGCGGGAAGAGCGCTGATACCCAGCCGCCATTGCGCCCGCTGGCTCCATATCCGACGTGCTCGGCCTCCAGCACGAGCATGGCGAGCCCGGGGCGCTCGCGCAAGAGGTAGTAGGCGCTCCACAATCCGGTGAAGCCACCCCCGACGATGACCACATCGGCACGTTCCGGGACCACAGCCCCACTCGCCGCAGCAGCCGCGGCGGGGCGGGCGGCATACGGCTCCCACCACAGGGGCGTGGTAAGCGTGCTCTCGACGCCCACGCTCACCTCACGCGCAAGGGCGTCACCGGGTGCCCCAGTTGTAGTGCTGCTTGTTGAGCTTCAGGTAGACGAAGGTCTCGGTCGACGCGACGCCAGGCAAGCTCCGGATCTGGCGGCTGACGATGTCCAACAATTCTTCGTCGTTCTCGCAGACCACCTCGCACAACAGGTCGAAGCTGCCTGCGGTCGTCACGACATAGGCGACTTCCGGCAATTCCGACAGCGCTGCGGCCGGTGCGTCCAATTCGCCGTCTACGCGGATGCCGATCATTGCCTGACGGGTGAAGCCCACCTGGAGTGGATCGGTGACGGCGACGATCTGCATCACGCCTGAGTCGAGCAGCCGCTGCACCCGCTGGCGCACGGCCGCCTCGGAGAGCCCCACGGCCTTGGCGATCGCGGCATAGGACGCTCGGCCGTCGGCCTGGAGGTGCTCGATGATCACCTTCGAATGCTCGTCCAGACGCGCCTGCGCCGGTGACGGCTTGCTCCCTCGCATAAGCCCATCGTGGCTGAGGATTCCGTCGGCCGCAAGGAGCCCAGCCACGGATTCCGTCGTCCGGGCCAGGCGAATGTATCGACCACGTAAATTTCGTGAGCCGATCGTGCCGGGGTCTGTCGCCCGGGCGCTGCGTCTGGCTAGAGTTCGCTCAATCGTCGACGACGACGATCGAGGACTACTGGAGTGATGAGCGTGAGCACCCCCCGCGAGTTGAGAAATTTCATCGGAAACAGCTATGTGGACGCGAGCAGTGATGCCCGCACCGACCTGATCAACCCGTCCACGGGCCAGGTGGTGGCCAGCGCGCCCGTCTCTAGCGCGGCCGATGTGGATGCGGCCTACGCCAGCGCCGCCACGGCCTTTCACGAGTGGGGGCAGACGACGCCCAGCGAGCGGCAGCAGGCGCTGCTCAAGATCGCCGACGCCATCGAGGCGCGCGCCGAGGAGTTCGTCAAGCTTGAGGCCGAGAACACCGGCAAGCCCTATGCGCTCACCACGAGTGAAGAAATCCCGCCGATGCTCGACCAAATCCGCTTCTTCGCCGGCGCCGCGCGCGTGCTCGAAGGCCGCGCCGCCGGTGAATACATGAAGGGGATGACCAGTTGGATCCGGCGGGAGCCGATCGGCGTCGTCGGTCAGGTCACGCCCTGGAACTACCCGCTCCTGATGGCCGTCTGGAAGATCGCCCCGGCTCTCGCGGCCGGCAACACCATCGTGCTCAAGCCGTCCGACACCACCCCGGAGACAACGCTTCTCCTCGCTGAGGTCGCCTCCGAGTTCCTCCCGGCCGGGACCTTCAATGTCGTCACCGGCGATCGCGACACCGGCCGGGCACTCGTCGAGCATGACACGCCTGCGTTGGTCGCCATTACCGGGTCGGTGCGGGCCGGTATGCAGGTGGCCGAGTCCGCCAGCAAGCAGGTCAAGCGCGTCCACCTCGAACTCGGCGGCAAGGCCCCGGTGGTCGTCTTCGACGACGCCGACATCGAGGCCGCTGTCGAGGGCATCGCCATCGCCGGCTATTTCAACGCCGGCCAGGACTGCACGGCCGCGACCCGCGTGCTGGCCGCACCCGGCATTCACGACGACTTCGTCGCCGCACTCGCGGCCTATGCCAAGGACAACGCCAAGGTCGGTATGCCCGATGACCCGGACGCGCTCTTCGGTCCGGTCAACAACTCCCGCCAGCTCGCCCACGTCGGTGGGTTTATCGAGCGGCTGCCGAGCCACGCCACGGTCTCGGCCGGCGGCAACCGGATCACCGGCCTTGGCGACGGCTACTTCCTCGAGCCCACCGTGCTCTCGGGACTGCGGCAGGACGACGAGGCCATCCAGAACGAGATATTCGGCCCGGTCATCACCGTCCAGCGCTTCACCGACGAGGACGAAGCCGTCGCCTGGGCCAATGGCGTCGACTACGGCCTGGCGTCGTCGGTGTGGACCAAGGACTTCGGTCGCGCGATGCGGATGAGCAAGCGCCTGGACTTCGGCTGCGTGTGGATCAACACCCACATCCCGCTCGTCGCCGAGATGCCGCACGGTGG
>NZ_DAOQZV010000336.1:0-2533 GCF_035343835.1 Nostocoides sp.
CCTCGACCTTCACCTCGAGCCGCGGGATCTTCAGGTCCGCGCTCGCCACGTTCTTGCTCGCCACGCCCCCGGGGGCCGCGCTGGCCGTGCGGCCCGCGGACCTCGAACTCCTCGGTGAAGGCGCTGGCCTCGTCGCTCGGCCAAGAGAAGCCGCGTCCTCGGCGCGGTCCGCCCTTGCCGAAGGGGCCGCCCGGTCCGAACGGCCCGCCGGGACCGAACGCCCCGTCATTGCCGAAGGGGCCGCCGGGCCCGAAGACCCCGCCCTTGCCGAAAGGCCCGTCCTCGCTGAGCAGGTGGGCGATCGGGCCGTTCTGATCGAAAAGCCCGCGCGGTCGGTCCTCGGCGCGGAAGTCGCGTCGACCGAAGTCGCGGTCGTCCTCGACCCATTCCTCGGCCTCGACGAACTCCTCGTCGCCGAATTCGTCATCGCGTGGGTTGTCGTTGGTGATGTTGTTCATTGCTGGACTCCTTGTCCGGGTGTCGGTGTGGTTGTGGGCCACCCACCGGGGAGCATCGGCCTGCGCCGGCTCGTTGAGCCCGTGGATGGCGGCGAAGCCCTGTGGTGATCCCCCTGAGGCGTTCGCTCTGGTACCACTATGCAAGGCATATCGTCGATATGTCAAGATATATCTATAACGTGTAGAGTGACATGGGTCACATTAGACAATGCGCAACGCCGGGGGGCGCGCGGCCACCGACTCGTGCCGGGCTTCCCCGCCCAGCCGCGCAGACATTGCGCCATGTGTGCCGCCTCGGCGAAGGTCAACTCGACCATCCTCCCGCGGTCTCGCGCACGACGCGACCGCCGCGCAATCTCGCATCCGAGACGGTATGCCGTTGCCTCCGGTCCGCTCGCCGCGTTGCCGCGCGCTTTCATGGACGGATGACTGACGTGCTCATCGGCGAGACCCCCCTGACCCTGGACCACGTGGTCACCGTGGCGCGCGGCCGCGCCGGCGCGGACCACGCGGACTACCTCGGCGACCCCGTGCGCGTCATCGTCAGTGACGGTGCCTGGGAGAGGGTGCGCGCGAGCCGCACGATCATCGAGGACCTCGCGCATGACACCGTCGCGCACTACGGGGTGTCGACGGGCTTCGGCGCACTGGCCACTCGCCACATCCCGGTTGAGAAGCGGAAGGAGTTGCAGCGCAGCCTGATTCGCTCGCATGCGGCCGGATCGGGCCCGGAGGTGGAGCGTGAAGTCGTGCGCGCGCTCATGCTCCTACGCATCCAGACGCTCGCGTCCGGTCGCACCGGAGTGCGCGAGACGACCCTGCGGGCCTACGTCGGGATTCTCAACGCGGGCATCACGCCGGTGGTGCACGAGTACGGCTCGCTCGGCTGCTCGGGGGATCTCGCGCCCCTGGCGCACTGCGCGCTGGCGCTGATGGGGGAGGGCCCGGTTCGAGACGCATCCGGCGAACTCACCACTGCCGCAGCGGCGTTGGCGTCGGCCGGCATCGAGCCGGCGGACCTCGCGGAGAAGGAGGGTCTGGCTCTCATCAACGGCACCGATGGCATGCTCGGGATGCTGTGTATGGCGATCGCCGACCTCCGCGCCCTCGTCACCACCGCGGACATCGCCGCTGCGATGAGCGTCGAGGGACTGCTCGGCACGGACGACGTCTTCGCTGCAGATCTGCAGGCGCTCCGACCCCAACCGGGCCAGGCAAAGAGCGCGGAGAACATGCGAAAGGTGCTGGCGGACAGCCCGATCCGCGACTCCCACCGCGACCCCGGGGCCTGCACGCGCGTTCAGGACGCCTATTCGTTGCGGTGCGCGCCGCAAGTCGCGGGAGCCGTGCGCGACACCATCGACCACGCTGCTCGGGTGGCCGGCTGGGAGTTGGCGAGCGCGATCGACAACCCCGTCGTCACGCGGGACGGCCGGGTGGAGTCCAATGGCAACTTCCACGGCGCACCGGTCGCGTATGTCCTCGACTTCCTGGCGATCGCCGCGGCCGACCTGGCGAGCATCAGCGAGCGGCGCACCGACCGCTTCCTCGACAAGGCGCGCAGCCACGGGCTGCCGCCGTTCCTTGCCGACGACCCCGGCGTCGACTCGGGCCTGATGATCGCGCAGTACACCGCGGCTGGGCTGGTTTCCGAGATGAAGCGGCTCGCCGCCCCCGCGAGCGTCGACTCGATCCCGAGCAGCGCGATGCAGGAGGACCACGTCTCGATGGGGTGGGGTGCTGCGCGCAAGCTGCGCCGCTCGGTAGCCGCGCTGCAGCAGGTGCTCGCCATTGAGTTGCTCACCGCCGCAAGGGGAATCCAGTTGCGCGCACCGCTGGAGTCCTCACCGGTCAGCGGCGCGGTCATCGTTGCCCTGAACGACCTGGCTGACACCGCTCCCGGCCCGGACCGCTTCCTTGCGGTCGATATCGCCGGCGCCTGCCAGGCCGTCGCCGACGGCTCTGTCGTCGTTGCCGCCGAGCGCGTGGCTGGACAATTGCACTGAGAATGTCGTCGGCACGCTTCCGGCCCGGTGCCGGCGTTCAGAGGTGTTCAGAAACGTGTCGTGTTCAGA
>NZ_DAOQZV010000337.1:0-2521 GCF_035343835.1 Nostocoides sp.
CCCTCAGCGGGCTCGCCCGGCCAGGGCGCGGCGCGCTCCAGCCCCCCGACCAGGTCGTCCAGCGCCGCGAGCGAGTCCACGAGCGCCAGTCCGTTGCGGATTGCCGACCCCGCCGGGAAGCCCTTGAGATACCAGGCGATGTGCTTGCGAATGTCGCGGCAGCCCTTGACCTCGTCGTCATAGAAGTCCACGAGATAGCCCGCGTGCCGGCGCAGGGTGTCGACGACCTCGCCGAGCGTGGGCTGCGCGCGCTCCGGCCGACCCGCGAACGCTGCGGCCAGGTCGGCAAACAGCCACGGCTGGCCCAAGCACCCACGCCCGACGACCACGCCGTCGCAGCCGGTGGCCGCGACCATGGCCAGCGCGTCCTCCGCCGACCAGATGTCGCCATTGCCGAGCACCGGGATATCGGTCACGGCCTCCTTCAGGCGCGCGATGGCACTCCAATCGGCGACCCCGCTATAAGCCTGCGCGACCGTCCGCGCATGGAGAGCGACCGCCGCAGCTCCCGCGTCGCGAGCCAGGCGCCCGGCGTCGAGATAGGTCTCGTGCTCGGGGTCGATGCCCATGCGCATCTTGACGGTCACGGGCACGTCATAGGGGCTCGCCTCGCGGACGGCCGCCGCGACGATCGAGCGGAAGAGTTCGCGCTTCCACGGCAGGGCACCGCCACCGCCTCGGCGCGTGACCTTCGGGACGGGGCAGCCGAAGTTGAGGTCGATGTGGTCGGCGCGATCCTCGCTGACGAGGATGCGGACGGCGGCGGCGGTCGTCACCGGATCGACGCTGTAAAGCTGCGTCGATCTCGGCGACTCATCGAGATCGTGCTCGATCAGGCGCATTGTCAGCTCGTTGCGCTCCACCAGCGCTCGCGAGGTGATCATTTCGCTGACGTAGAGCGATGTCGCTCCGCTGGAGCGGGCCGTTCCGTACTCCCGGCACAGCCTGCGGAAGGCCCGGTTCGTGATCCCCGCCATCGGCGCGAGCACCACCGGCGAAGTGATCTCGAGCGGCCCGATCCGCAACGGTGGCAACGCCGCGGGCAGGCCGACGTCGCGACGCTCGGGGTGGTCGAGCCGGGCGGTTTCGAGGCGTGCGGTCGTGGACATGGCCTGCCATTCTCCCATCCGGACGACCCTGTCGGGACCCGTGTGTAGGGTGAGCGCGTCCGGACCGACGGGGCCGGAACAAGGTGCGAAGACAGGGGCGGGCGATGAGTCGGCGGTCACCGGCATACGTGTCGATCCTCGGCGCGCTCGCGCTGCTCGCAGCATGCGACGGCTCGGCGGCACCCTCGGTGCCCGCGCCGGTCGGGACGGAAACCAGCACAGCGCCCACCACCCCCTCCGGCACGACATCCACGACGCCTGCACCAGCGACGTCGTCAGCAACGTCCGCATCGGTGCCCGACGGCTATCGAGCCGCCGTCCCCGGGCCGACCGTCACCGCCACCAAGGTCGCGCGCGCGCCCCGGATCGATGGCGCCACCGACGACTGGTCCGGCTTCCCGACGTATGCCGTGGACACCCGCGTCGGCGGCTCCCGCTCGGTGAGATCCACAGCGTCCGCCACCTGGCGCCTGGGGTGGGACCGCGACAACCTTTACATCCTCGCGGTCGTCAAGGACCCGACGCTGACCCAGACGCATCCCTTGCGGCCGTGGGCGATCGGCTCGGGCGACAGCGTCGGGATCGAGATCGGGGCTTACACCAATCCCCTTCCCGCGGACCGCCTGGGATCGCGTGACACGCGCATCCTGATCGGCCCGACGGAGTCCGGCGGCACGCTGCGCGCGGTGGCGTATGCCGATGGTGCCGCCTTCGCGACCGGCGGCGTCTGGACGTCCGGAGCGGCTGTGGCCGTCCGCACGGCGAGCGGCTGGCGTGTCGAGGCGGCGATTCCGTGGTCCACGCTCAAAGTCAACGCGCCCGGGCCGACGGCCAAGCTGTCGATGAATCTCCTGCTCGCCGACGCGATCTCGAGCGGCGCTAAGCGCGGATCCCTCGGGTCGCTCTACTCCAACAATCCCCAGCGCATCTTTGCCGGCGCAAAGGCGCGATACGCCTGGGGTCGGCTCGCCCTGGCCGACTGATTGGATGTCGCCATGACGACCCTGATCACCCCGACCGCGCTCGCCGAGCGCCTCAGTCGCGGTGACCGGATCGTGGTCCTGGACGTCCAGTACAACCTCGTCGGCACTCCCGGCCGCGAGCTGTATGCCGTGGCTCACCTGCCCGGAGCCCGCTTCGTCGACCTCGACACCGAACTCGCGGGCCCGCCCGGCGCAGGTGGCCGGCATCCCCTGCCCGACGTCGCTGCCTTGGAAAGGGCCTTGCGCGCCAACGGGATCGACGACTCGTCGGCCGTCGCCGTGTATGACCAGGGCACCGGCCTGGGGTCGGCGCGGGCCTGGTGGCTCTTGACCTATGTCGGCCTCTCGGGCGTGCAGGTCCTCGACGGCGGCCTCGCCGCGTGGGTGGCCGCCGGGCTGCCGGTCTCGGACGGGGTGGCGGCGACTGCG
>NZ_DAOQZV010000338.1:0-2478 GCF_035343835.1 Nostocoides sp.
GGTCCCGCCGGCGCTGCGGCCTCGGGGCTGGAAACGGGTCCAGGCGAGGGGCCCGACGAGGATGGGCGGGCGACCGCGCCTGCGCCGGGCCGCAAGTGACGGGGACAGTGCCACCAAAGGCAAGCGCGGAGCCGGCTGAGTCGACCGAACATCGTGAGTCGACGGGCGCGCTGCCTGATTCCACGGCGCAACTGGCGGCGCTCGTGGTGGGCGCGGCCCGGCATACGGGCGCGACGATCGGCACCGCCGAGTCGCTGACAGGCGGTCTGGTCGCGGCGGCTCTGACGTCGGTGCCCGGAGCGTCCGCGGTTGTCCGCGGCGGCGTGATCAGCTATGCGACGGCCGTGAAACATCAGATCCTCGGCGTTTCCGCAGACTTGCTCACCGAGCGGGGAGCCGTCGACCCGGACGTCGCGGCTGCGATGGCGCGCGGCGCGCGCCACGTGTTGGGGTCGGACTGGGCCATCGCGACTACGGGTGTCGCCGGGCCCGATCCGGCGGACGGCAAACCGGTCGGCACGGTCTTTGTCGCCGTTGCCGGCCCGTCGGGCATACGAACCTCGGGTCTGGTGTTGACCGGGTCGCGTGCCGAGATCCGCGCGGCCACTGTCGACGCCGCGCTCGGACTATTGGCCGAGGGACTCGCCGACGTCGGGGTCGCCGTGCCGATTGTCGGTGGGGTGGTGCAGGATAGGAACCCGAGCACGTCGAGAAGAGCACCGAAGGGAGAGCGACCATGATCCTGCTCCGCCGCGAGTTGGGCGAGGCCCTACGCGACGAGCGACTGGCCCAAGGCCGCACTCTGCGTCAGGTGTCGGCTGCGGCCGCCGTATCGCTCGGCTACCTCAGCGAAATCGAGCGCGGACAAAAGGAAGCCTCGTCGGAGTTGCTGGCTGCTGTCTGCGAGGCGCTCGGCGTGCCGCTGTCGAGCGTCCTGAACGGCGTGACCACGCGCGTGGCGCTGGCGGAGTCGGTTGCGGCCGGCGTCACGCCGCTACCCGTCAAGTCTCCAGCGCGCGCCGGAGTTTCGGCCTCGGCCGCTTGATCGCTCGGCTGCGTTCAGCGGCACCGAGAGGCGACTGCCGGGCGCCGTCGTCCCCTGGTGCCAGACCGCCCTGGCAGTTGGGGCAGTAGAACATCGTGCGTTGCCGATCCGCCGATCCGATCATCGCGACGCGGATCGGGATGCCGCACCGCCGGCAGGGGGAGCCGGATCGGGCATGGACGAAGGACGTCTCGCCCCGGCGGGTGCGGCCCGTCGAACTCTGCACCGCCGAGACCGTGGCCTGCCGCATCAGCCGCCGTATGCCGGTGACCACGCCGATCTGCTCCTGTTCAGGAATTTCGCCGATCGGGGTCCAGGGCGAGAGGCGGGTCAAGAACAACCCCTCGCTGGCCCAGAACGTGCCGATGCCGGCGAGTTTGGTCTGATCGAGTAGTGCCGCGCCGATGCTCATTGATTCGTCGCCGGCCAGATTGGCCAGGGCGCGGTCGAGGTCCCAGTCGGGGCCGAGCACGTCAGGCCCGAGGTGGGCCAGCCATCCCTCATCCTGCTCCGTGGGCCACACGTCGACCATCCCCAGCCGCAGCCCGAGCGCTGTCCAGGTGGACGTCGAGACCAGCACGCGGAGGTGATGGTCGGCCAGTTGGGCGGGCGTGACCTTCGCGGTGGGGTGGATGCGCCAGCTGCCCTCCATGCGCAGGTGGGTGTGGATCGTCACCCCCGAGTCGAGCCGATGCAACAGGTGTTTGCCGCGCGCGACGACACCTATCGTGCTGGCAGGCAGCAGGCCGGCTCCCCCCAACTCGCCCCACCGCAGTTCTAGCCTCGTCAGGGGAGTGCCGCATAAGGCGAGATTCAGGCGCGCGGCCGTGCGCCAGATCGTGTCGCCTTCCGGCATGATCCCTCCGACATCTTCTTGATCGCCCCCCCGGCGGGCGCTTGACCCAGCGTCCACCGTAGCCTCGAGCCGCAACTTCTCGGGCCAAACACAGGGGATTGTCGGGACATTCACATTTTCGGCCGGCCGTATGCCGTGTCGCTCCCACCGCCGGTCCCCGGCCCAGCTGCGCCCAGACGACGCAGGCGCAGGCCGCGCGGTGTCATCGTGAAACCGGCCGTGGCGAGGGCCGACGCGACGGGGTTGCCGGCCGCGAGAACCGACGTGCCGTCGGCCTTTTCGACCGTCAAGCGGCCCAGTGCCCCGTCGTGCACGCTGCGGGCCAGCGCGTCCGCCGCCGCCTGCAGGGTCGACGGGTCGTCACCCCAACTGAGCAGGGTTTTGCCGCCGCGCTCGACGTAGATCACCAGCACGCCGTCGACCAGGACGACCAAGGCGCCGGCCTTGCGTCCTGGCTGATGGCCACCCGCGCCATCGCGCTCGGGCCAGGACAGCGCGGCGCCATACGGATTGGCCGGGTCGGTGGCGGCGAGCACGAGGGCCGGGTCCGGGGCGGGCCGCCCGGCGTCGAGGACGG
>NZ_DAOQZV010000339.1:0-2472 GCF_035343835.1 Nostocoides sp.
GCCCGTGCGGCGATGGCCGCGGTGCGCTGCAGCCGTGAGCGGGGCGCTCCCTCGGCGAAGATCCGACCCGCCGCGAGGGCCGCTTCGGGCCGGGGGTCGTCGGGGTTGCCCCGCGCGAAGATCACCAGCGCCGGCTCGGCGCACGCGACGGCATACGCGCTCACGGCGCGCAACTCGGCCATGGTCAACTCGAAGTCGCCGGCGGGTGTGGTCACCACATCGAGTCTGGCACGCCAGCAACGGCGACGGCCCGGGATCTACCAGCCGGTAGGTGAGGCAAATCGGGCGCTATAGCGCCCGATTCGACGCACCTACTGTCTGGTAACCAGTCCCGGTCACGGCGACTCGGTCAAGAAGGTCAGTTGGGAGCCGTCCTCCTCGATCAGATCCCCCAGCTTGCCGTTGAAGACTGCGCCATAGGGGGCGCCGATGTGGGCGGCGAAGGCGTCGTCATCGGCATACCGCTCGAAGACGAAGAACTTGGCCGGGTTGTCGCGCTCACGGTAGACCGTGAACACCTCATTACCCGGCTCCCGGTGGACATCGTCGGCCAGCCCGGCGATGAGATCGGCCACGATCCCTTCCTGTCCAGGCTTGGCGGTGAACTCGGCATAGAGGGTGACGGCTGCCATCTCCCACGACTACCACACCGGCGCCGTCCGCGCGGCCCCTCCGCTCAGGGCGCCTCGCCGGTCAGGGCGTCCACGCTACCGCGGTCGTATGCCGTTGACCCGCCCCCGACCACGTCACCACGCTCACCCTGGGCGGGCAACCCGGGCGGGACACCAATGGCCGAGCGCGCGCGGTGACGTGCGAACCGTGGAACGCGCCGTCATACTGGCTGGGGGTTCGCCGGAGGGAGTGCACCTCGCGAACACTCGGGGAAGGAATGTCGAAGGTGAAGAGGCGCACAAAGGTGCTGACCGCCCTCGCGGTCACCGTGCCTGTGGCGATCGGGTCGGCAGCCACGGCATACGGCTTTCACTACCGTGATCGCGCCCTGCCGGGCAGCAGCGTGGTCGGCATCGACGTGGCCGGCATGTCCCGCGACGAGGTCGCCGCGGCGCTGCGCGCGAAGGCCGACGCGGTCACCGTCGCCGTCAAGCTCCCCGACACCACCCGCCAGGTCGCCCTGACCGACCTCGGCACCACGATCGACATCGACGCGACCGTCGCCCGCGTCTTCGCCGCCAATCAGGACTGGCCGGCGTATGCCGAGGCGCTGGTCAAGGCGCGCCCGGTCGAGGTCGTGATCACCCAGGACGCGAGCGCGTATGACGCCTTCGTCGCGTCCCTCGGCAAGACCTACGCCCGCACGCCGACCAACGCCGTGGTCAGCCTGGGCAAGGACGGGCACACATTCGCCGCCACCCGTGGCGCCTCGGGCCAGGTCCTCGAGGTCGACGGGCTCGACGGGATCGCCGCAACTGCCGCCCGCACGCTGACCTCCGCGTCCGCGTCGACGACCGTGGTCGAGCAGGAGCCCGACGTCACGACGGCGGACGGGAAGGACCTGGCCGCCAAGGCCAACGCCATCGCCCACGCCGAGGTCAAGGTCGAGGACGGCACCCAGGTCTTCCGGGCGACATCGCGCGAGAAGGCGTCCTGGGTCACGCTGCCGGCGGCGGGAACGACCGGCGAGGTGAGCGTCGATGGCAAGCGCATCACCGCCTGGATCACCGCGCAGGCCAAGTCGGCCGACGCCGCGCCCAGCAACGGCCTGCGCTATGTCAATTCCGCCGGCAAGCTCGTGCGCGTCATCACCCCGGCCAAGGACGGCCGGGCCGTGACCAACGCCGCGGCCGTGGCCAAGGCCCTGACCGCGTCGCTGAGCAGCGGCGAGGGCGCCTCGGAGACGTTCTCCACCAAGGCAATTCCGGCGACGTGGACGCAGAAGACCATCGCCGCCGGCGCGGAGAATCTCGCCTATCCGGCTATCCCGGGCGAGAAGTGGATCGACGTCAACCTCGCACGGCACACGATGACCGCCTATGTCGGGGCTACGGTCGCGCTAGGCCCGATCAAGATGGTCAACGGGGCCCCGGCCACCCCCACCGACATCGGCGTCTTCCACATCTACTGGAAGAACCCGATGATGACGATGCGCGGCCAGAACGCCGACGGCACCGACTACGAGACCCCCGACGTGCCTTGGTCCTCCTTCTTCAACGGCGGGGAGGCGCTGCACGGTGCCTACTGGCGCAAGACCTGGGGGTATGCCGCCTCCCACGGCTGCGTCAACCTGCCGATTCCGACGGCGAAGTGGGTCTTCGACTGGGCGCCCGTGGGCACGCCCGTCGTGACCCACAACTGAGCTCTGGCCGGACCCGCGCAGCTCGTCGGCGAGGGCGGTGCCGGCCATCAGTCGGTCCCGGCCCGCGCAGGGCGGCTGGTCAGCCGCAGTCGTCGCAGACGCCGGTCGCGGGCAATTGCATGAAGCAGCGCGGGCAGGTCGCCGGCGGCGCCTCTGGC
>NZ_DAOQZV010000340.1:0-2467 GCF_035343835.1 Nostocoides sp.
GCACCGCGGTGCCGGCCGACCGCGTCGATCTCGTCGACGAAGACGATCGCCGGGGCATTGGCCTTGGCCTGCTCGAACAGGTCCCGCACGCGAGAAGCACCGACACCGACGAACATCTCGACGAAGTCGGACCCCGAGATGGAGTAGAAGGGCACGCCCGCCTCACCGGCGACGGCCCGTGCGAGCAGGGTCTTACCGGTGCCGGGCGGGCCGTAGAGCAGCACGCCCTTGGGGATCTTGGCCCCGACCGCGAGGAATTTCGCCGGCTCGGCGAGGAACTCCTTGATCTCCTGCAACTCTTCGACGGCCTCGTCGGCGCCCGCGACATCGGCGAAGGTGACCTTCGGGGTGTCCTTGGAGGCGAGCTTGGCCCGCGACTTGCCGAACTGCATCACCCGCGACCCGCCGCCTTGCATCTGGCTCATCAGGAACCAGAACAGGCCGACCAGGATGATCAGCGGCAGGATCGAGACGAGCAGCGAGCCCAGGAGACTGGGGTGCTCGATCGCATCGTTGTATGCCGTGGGGACGTTCTCATTGACGAGGGTCACCAACTCGTCGGCGCGCGCATCGATGAACTCGGTGCGGACCTTGGTGGCGTCCTTGACGCCCTCACCGGTGTAGGTCTGGCCCGACTTCAACGTCAGGTCGAGGACGTTGTCGCTGGTGAACTTGGCCGACTCGACCTGTTTGTTGGAGATCAGCTGCGCAGCCGCCGAGGTGTCGATGCGGGCATACCCGCCGTCTCCATTGAAGGAGAACAGGACGACCATGAGCGTGAACATGGCAAGGACCCACAACAGCGGGTTGCGGACGATTCGCTTGGCATTCGTGGACATCGTGGGGCCCTGTGGCCTGCTCCTTGCGTTGTCGGGCGGCCTCGGGTGAGGCCGACCGGGAACGGGGTCGATCAGAGGACGACACTACCCGGACCTACAGACACCCGGCGCGTTCACGTCCACGCAGGCAAACGCACGACCGCGCGGGCGTGTTCCGCAGCCGGCGAATGAGGCCTCAGGAGTAGACGTGCGGGGCGAGGGTGCCGACGACGCGCAGGTTGCGGTAGGCCTCGGCGAAATCGAGCCCGTAGCCGACGACGAAGTCGTTGGGGATGTCGAAGCCCACCCACCGGCAGTCGATGGCGACCTTGGCCGCATCGGGTTTGCGCAGCAGGGTGCAGATCTCGACCGACTTCGGGCCGCGGGACTCCAGGTTCGCGCGGATCCACGACAAGGTCAGGCCGGAGTCGATGATGTCCTCGACGATCACGACGTGCCGCCCGGTGATGTCGGTGTCGAGGTCCTTCAGGATGCGCACGACACCGGAGGACTTGGTGCCGGAGCCATAGGAGGAGACCGCCATCCAGTCCATTGGGACGCTGCCGGGGATGGCGCGCATGAGGTCGGCCATCACCAGCACGGCGCCCTTGAGGATGCCGACGAGCAGGAAGGGCTCGCCCGCGTAGTTCTCCCAGATCTCGGTTGCCAGCTCGGCCAGGCGGGCCTGGATCTCTTCCTCGGTGATCAGGACCTTCTCGAGGTCGGCACCCATGTCCGCAGCGTCCACGCCTGTTATCTAACCGTAAGGATCGGCATCGACGTGGATCAGCCCCTGGAAGCGCCGGACCCACACCCGCCCGGGGACGGTGATCGGGCCTTGCCCATGCCAGTGGGTGAGGAGCCGGTCGCATTCACGGACGTGGTCGCGAGTCAGATCGGTCGGCGGTGCGCCCGCGGCGAGGAGGGCGGCTCGCCAGACCCGCCCGCGCAGGGCCTGCGGGAGCTTTTCCAGATCGGCAACCGCCCATGGCGGGGTGCCCAATCGTGCCGTATGCCGCTGCGCCTCCCCTTCCAGGAAGTCCGCGTCCGCGCGGGCCAGCTCGGCCGTGCGCAGCAGACCCGCGCGCACCCCCGGCCCGAGATCGCGGGTCAGGTCGGCCAGCGCCGCACGTGCGCGGACGCGCAGGTAGGCGGGTTCGTCGTTGTGCGGGTCGCGCCAGGGTGTCAGGCCGAGTTCGTCGCAGGACGCTTCGGTGGTGGTGCGGTCGAGGTCGAGCAAGGGGCGCCGGAAGCACTCGCGACGGCGGGGCATGCCGGCGAGCGATCGGGCACCGGAGCCGCGGGTGAGCCCGAGGAGCACTTGTTCGGCCTGGTCATCGGCCGTATGCCCGAGCAGCACGACCACGGCCCGGCCGAGGTCCGCGGCGGTCGCGGTGAGCGCCGTATGACGCGCCGTGCGCGCCGCGGCCTCCGGCCCGGAGGGGCTGTCGGTGGCCACTGTCACGCTGACGACATGAACCGGATCCAGACCCAATTCCCGGCAGGTGGCCGCGGCCCGCCCCGCCACTGCGGCCGAGTCTTCCTGCAGACGGTGATCGACGCACACGGCACCAGCGCGCAGGCCGGCGCGCGGTGCGACCCACGCCAGGGCCGCAGCGAGGGCCAGGGAGTCGGCGCCGCCCGAGCAC
>NZ_DAOQZV010000341.1:0-2466 GCF_035343835.1 Nostocoides sp.
CGCGGCCGCCCCCCAAAGGAAAGCCGGCCCGCGGGCGGCAAGCCCCTCGGGCGCGCTGGCGAAGGCGCCGAGGGCGCGGCTGAAGGACGGCATAGTTCACCCATCGTCGCCCGGGGGGTGACGAGGCGTCCGAAGGCGCGCCGGTCAGCGCGCCGACATGATCTCCCGCATGAGCTGGGCCGTCTCGGAGGGCGTCTTGCCGACCCGGACCCCGACCGCCTCGAGGGCTTCCTTCTTTGCCGCAGCGGTGCCCGAGGAGCCGGTGACAATGGCGCCGGCGTGGCCCATCGTCTTGCCCTCCGGCGCGGTGAAGCCCGCGACATAGCCGACGACCGGCTTGGTCACGTGGTCCTTGATGTATGCCGCCGCGCGCTCTTCGGCGTCGCCGCCGATCTCGCCGATCATGACGATCGCGTCGGTGTCGGGGTCGTCCTGGAACGCCTGCAGACAGTCGATGTGCGTCGTCCCGATGATCGGGTCGCCGCCGATGCCGACCCCGGTGGAGAAGCCGAAGTCACGCAGCTCGTACATCATCTGGTAGGTCAGCGTGCCGGACTTGGAGACCAGCCCGATCCGACCGGGGCCGGAGATGTCCGCGGGGATGATGCCGGCGTTGGACTGCCCGGGGCTGATCAGGCCGGGGCAGTTCGGGCCGATGATCCGGGTGGTCCCGGCGTTCTGCGCGTAGGTGAAGAACTCCGCGGTGTCCTTGACCGCGACGCCTTCGGTGATGACCACGCAGAGCGGGATCTTCGCGTCGACCGCCTCGACGACCGCGGCCTTGGTGAAGGCGGCCGGGACAAAGATCACCGTGACATCGGCACCGGTGGCCGCCATCGCCTCGGCGACGCCACCGAAGACCGGCACGCTGACCCCGCCGGGGAAGTCGACGCTGGTGCCCGCCTTGCGCGGGTTCACCCCGCCGACGACGGTTGTGCCCGACGCGAGCATCCGCGTGGTGTGCTTCATGCCCTCCGAGCCGGTCATCCCTTGGACGATGACCCGGGAGTCCTTGGTGAGGAAGATCGCCATCGTGGTCCCTTACTTCGCTGCTGCGGCGAGCTCGGCGACCCGGCGGGCCGCACCGTCCATGGTGTCGACGAGCTCGATGATGTCGTGCTCGGCGTCGTCGAGGATCGTGCGCCCTAGGACGGCGTTGTTGCCGTCGAGCCGGACGACGATCGGCAGGGTCGGGGTCTCACCACGCTGCTTGAGCATCTCGATTGCCCCGACGATCCCGTTGGCGACAGCGTCGCAGGCGGTGATGCCGCCGAAGACGTTGACGAAGATTGCCTTGACCTGCGGGTCGCCCATGATGATCTCGAGGCCGTTGGCCATGATCTCGGCGTTGGCGCCGCCGCCGATATCGAGGAAGTTGGCCGGGGCCGGGTGCTGACCGTCCGCGCCGACGAACTCCTCGCCGGCATACGCGACGACGTCGAGGGTGGACATGACCAGCCCGGCGCCATTGCCGATGATGCCGACATTGCCGTCGAGCTTGACGTAGTTGAGGCCCTTCTCGGTCGCGAGGACCTCGAGCGGGTCGGTCTTGGAGTGGTCGACGTACTGCTCGTGGTCGGGGTGCCGGAAGTCGGAGTTGCCGTCGATGGAGACCTTGCCGTCGAGGGCGACGATCTGGCCGTCCTCGGTCTTCACCAGCGGGTTGACCTCGACCAGGGTCGCGTCCTCGGCCGCGTAGACATCCCAGAGCTTGGCGATGACCTCGGCGATGGTGGCCCTGTCGGCCTCGTCGAAGCCGGCCGCGTCGACGATCTCCCGGGCCTTCGCAGCGTCGATGCCGACGATCGGGTCGACCGGAACCTTGGCGAGGGCCTCGGGGCGCTCGACGGCGAGGGCCTCGATGTCCATGCCGCCCTCCTTGCTGCACATCGCCAGGTAGCGCCGGTTGGCCCGGTCGAGCAGGACCGAGAAGTAGTACTCCTCGGCGATCTTCGCGCCCTGGGCGATCATCACCGTCTTGACGGTGTGGCCCTTGATGTCCATGCCGAGGATCTGCCCAGCGAGCTCGCCCGCCTCTGCCGCGGACCGGGCCACCTTGACCCCGCCGGCCTTGCCGCGGCCGCCGGTCTTGACCTGGGCCTTGACGACGGTCACTCCCCCGCTTTTCGCCCCGATCCGTTCGGCCGCCGCACGGGCCTGCTCGGGGGTGGTAGCGATCGCACCGTCCAGCACGGGCACCCCGTGCGCCGCGAACATGTCGCGGGCTTGGTACTCGAAGAGATCCACGTCGATCCGTCCTCGTCTCCGTCGAAGGGACTGTGGGGCAGAGCCTAGTCGTCCAGCCGTATGGCGTCGCCGGGCGGTCCTGCGCTGCGGAACGGGCAGACCGCGTCCAAGAACCCGCGCTGAGCAGGAGGAATGCCGCGGAGCCGCTGCACCGAAGCAGGCGTGTGAGAGAACTCATGCCGCCGTGCGGACCGCCGGGGCGGGCGGCGCGCCGCCCCC
>NZ_DAOQZV010000342.1:0-2460 GCF_035343835.1 Nostocoides sp.
CCCGGCGCGCCGACGACGCCGATCACGGTGCGCCTCCCCACGGGGCGCGGCCGCGCGAGCACGCGGGCAACCAACTCGCGCAGGCTGGGATCGAGGTCCATGGGCAGTAGTTCTAGCACTGCGCGGCCGCGAGTCACCGCACACGTGACGGACGCACAGCTCGGCTATGTCCTCGAACGCGCCGCCGACGTCCTGCGCGGCCGCGAGGCACCGCACACGTGACGAACGCCCCGACGCGGATGGTCGAGGCGTTCGGCTGGCGGTGGCGCAGGGATTCGAACCCTGGGTGGAGTCACCCCCACACGCGCTTTCGAGGCGCGCTCCTTAGGCCGCTCGGACACGCCACCGCCGAGCAGGGTACTAGAGGCGGTGGCCGGCGAAGAAATCGAGGAGCATCTGGGCGCACTCCGGCTCGCGCACCCCGCCGATCACCTCGCAGCGGTGCGTGGCCCGCCGGTCGCGGGGGATGTCCCAGACCGACCCGCACGCGCCAGCCTTGGGATCCCAGGCCCCGAAGACCACGCGCTCGACCCTGGCCAGCATCAGCGCACCCGCGCACATCGGGCAAGGTTCGAGGGTCACCGCCAATGTCGCCCCCTCCAACCGCCACGAGCCCGTATGCCGTGCTGCCTCCCGGAGCGCGACCACCTCAGCGTGAGCAGTGGGGTCGCCATCGCCCTCCCGCGCGTTCCAGCCGACGCCGAGGACCGACCCATGGGCACCGATGACGACCGCGCCCACGGGCACGTCGCCAGTCGCGAGCGCCGCTGTGGCGGCGTCGAGAGCGAGGCCCAGCCACTCGGCATACGGGCTGGGAGGCGGGAGCGGCACACGATAAGTTTCGCGTATGCGCATCCTGAAGGCCGACCACCCGCTGATCGCCCACAAGCTGACCTACCTGCGCGACAAGCGGACCGACAGCCCGACCTTCCGGCGCCTCGCCGAGGAACTGATGACGCTATTGGCGTATGAGGCAACCCGCGACGTGCGCGTCGAGCCCTTCCCGATCGAGACGCCGGTCGCACCGACGACGGGCATCAAGCTCGCCAATCCCAAGCCGCTGATCGTGCCGATCCTGCGAGCCGGCCTCGGGATGCTCGAAGGCATGGTGCGTCTGCTGCCCAGCGCCGAGGTCGGCTTCCTCGGCATGCAGCGTGACGAGGAGACGCTGGCGATCACGACCTACGCCAACCGGCTGCCGGAGGATCTGACCGGTCGCCAGGTCTATGTGCTCGACCCGATGCTCGCCACCGGCGGCTCGATGGCCGATGCGCTCCGCTTCCTCATCGAGCGAGGAGCCGATGACATCACGGCCGTATGCCTGCTCGCCGCCCCCGAGGGGATCGCTCACCTCACGCGGGAGATGGCCGACGTCACCCCGCCGATCACCCTGGTGGTCGGATCCGTCGATGAACGCCTCAACGAAAAGGGTTACATCGTGCCCGGTCTGGGCGACGCCGGCGACCGGCTCTACGGCGTGGTGTAACCCGCCACCGCTCACCCGGCGAGCCACGGTCGCGAGTAACAATCTGGCCGCGTTGAGTTGGAGTCACACACGCCTCATACGGCACACTGGCACCATTAGTGCGATTCTGCACCACAGCCGCGCCCTGCCCCGGGCCGCCGAAGGAGGTCCAAGGTGTCGATGCCCCCGGTCAAGAAGATCGTGGTCTGGCTGATTGTCATCTTCTTGCTCTACGCCATCTTCACCAACCCCAACGACGCCGCCGATCTGGTGGCGCAGGCGTGGAACATCATCGAGAAGGCCATCAAGAACATCTTCGAGTTCTTCGACTCCCTGCTGCGCAAGACCTAGGCCGGCCTGGGATGAGCGCGCGGCGAAGGCATCGTCGACATCCGCATGTTCCCCGGCCGGGCGACCCGCTCGTCGCGCCCGTCAACCACGAGCTCTACCGCAACAAGACCCGCGATGAGGACTTCACCCTCAACGTCCACCAGCACCCGATCTCGCTCTGGCGCCCGGTGGCGGTCGCCCTCGTCGCGACCCTCGTCCTGATCGTCATGCTCGGCGACGATCGACTTCCGTTGCCCGTCCTGCTCGCCTTCCTCGGGGCGTGGGCGTATGTCGCGTGGCGCGAGGTCGAGCGCCGCCACAACTCCTTCGCCGCGACCAACAAGCGCGTGATGATGATCGTCGGTCTGATCAGCAGGTCAGTGCCGATGATGCGGCTGGGCAAGGTCACCGACATGCGCCTCGACCAGCCGATCCCCGGCCGGCTCCTGGGCTACGGCACGATCACCATCGAGAGCGCCGGCCAGGATCAGTCGATCCGAGAGTTGCGCTACACGCCCTATCCGACGCAGGTCTACCGCCGGCTCAACGAGACGATCTTCGGCGACGAGTTCGACGACGACGACGAACCGACAACGCCCGAGCGCGCCCCGCTCGCCCGGCTCGCCGGCTGGGTCGGTCACGGCGCCCGCCGGCGGGCAGCCGCC
>NZ_DAOQZV010000343.1:0-2433 GCF_035343835.1 Nostocoides sp.
GCCGTCAGGGACGGCCCGGCCGCGGCGCGACCCGGTGCGCGCGGCTGCGCCGCAATCGGACTGGACGTCGGCCGGTCGCGAACTCGCCGACCATGTCGAGCGGATGCACCGACCGCGCACGCCGTGGGGGGTGACCCTCGACCAGATTCAGGAGCGCATCGCCGAGCTGTGCGAGGACCCGGACCCCCCCCGCTCCAAGGTGCGCCTCGGCGGCGCACCGCTCGCCGCGCTGGGCCGCCTGGAACTGGCGCACTGGCAGGACACACTCGCCGGGATCGCCGCCGATGGTGCCTGGAAAACCAGTGGGGCAGAAGAAGATCCATGGTGGGGCGCGGTCATCCGCAACCAGCAGGACCGTGCCGATGCCGAGGCGGCGCTGGCCGAGCTTTCGCCGGCCGGCCTGGAACGGCTGGATGCGACCTTCGATGCGGTCTTCGCCGGAGTCGACCTGCCGGCCTTCCCGAGGCTGGTCGACTATGGCGACTTCGTCGCCGAGATGGGCGCCATCAAGGAGGTGCTCGACGTCTTTCGGATCGGAGTCTTCGACGCGCCACTGGATGAGTGGACGGCCACGGACTCCGGCGGCACTCTCGATCGCTGGCGGCACGGCCGCGCGGTGCGCTCCTACCTGCGCCCCGGGCATCACCCGAACGACCTCGACGCCATCCTGCGCAAGGCACTGGCGGTCCGCCCGCTGTGGCGCTTGATCCGCGCGTCGCGCACGCTGCCGACCCAGGTGACCGGACTCGGGCAGGCGGCCACGGCATACGACAAGGCAGCGGGGCATGCGCGCTATCTCGGCGCCCGCCTGGCGGGCGCTCCCGACCTGACCCGTATGCCGTTGCCCGAGCTCAGCGAGCTCGTGGACCGGCTCGGCGGAGCCCGGGATCGATTGGAGATCCTCGCCGAGGTCACGGGGGATCTCGATCGAGCACGCGCCGCGGGGCTGGGGGAGTTGGTCGACGACCTCGCCGCCCGCTCCGTGCCGGCGGATCGGGTCGCCCGCGATGTCGAGTTCGTCTGGTGGGCGTCGCTGCTCGCGGAGCTGACGGCTGCGGATCCGGGCTATGCGCGCGCGAACGGCGACCCGGTGCGGGCCGCGGGCACCCGCTTCCGCGATGTCGACCGCTCCCTGCAGCGGGCGAGCGCGGCCGGCCTGGCGGCGCAGCAGCGTGGGCGCGAGGCTCTGATCTGGTTGTGCAGCCCGCTCACAGTCGGGCTGCATCTCGCGCCGGAGCGGACCTTCGACGTCGTCGTGATCGACGAGGCCTCGGCGCTGACGGTTTGGGAGTCCGCCTCGGCCCTCGCCCGTGCCGGCCAGGCGGTGATCATCGGCGACTCACGGCTGCCCGGACCGAGCGCGTTCACAGCCACCACCGGCGGCGAACCCCGGCGATTGCGGGCCGATCAATCCTTGCTCGAGGCGGCATCGGCGCTGTGGCCGGTGTATCGCCTCGAATGGCACTATCGCTCGCACGACGAACGGCTGATCGAGGCGGTGGGAGCGTCGGCCTATGCCGGCGAGATGCACGTGATTCCCCGCCCCGGCGACAGTGGCGGGTTGCGGATCGAGTCGGCACCCGCGGACGCCGGCGGGGCCTCCGAAGTGGCGGCTGCGGTGGCCGCCGCCGTGACTCATGCCCGGCTGCGGCCAAAGGATTCGCTCGCGGTCGTCACACTCGATGCGGACCACGCGGAGCGCATCCGGATGGCGCTGATGACTGCGCTGGACGCGAGCGTGGACGACTTCTTCGTCCGTGATGGACCCGAGCCCTTCGTGGTGCTCGACGCCACCCGACTGGCCGGGGTAACGCGCGACGTCGTCATCGTCGCCCTCGGCGCGCATGCCCTCGGCCAGGTCGCGTCACCGACCGGTATGCGGCTGCTCACCGCGGCTTTGACCCGTGCCCGATCGGCGATGCACGTCGTGCACAGCGTCGACTCCGCCGGCCTGGAGAGCGCGGAGAGCGCGATCTCGCCCGGCCCCCGGCTGCTGGCGACTCTGCTGCAACGCCGGCGGTCGACGACGCCACCGGTGCCGACGTCGGTGTTGGTCACCGATCTCGCTCGGCGGTTGCGCGCCCGCGGCTTGCGGGTGCGTGTCGGCGTCGCTGCCGGCCTGGTCGATCTGGCGGTCAGTGACCCCTTCACGCGTGGGCCGGCAACCTTGGGGGTCGCCGTCGACGGACCGGCGTATGCCGCGATCACCGGCGTGCGGATGCGCGACCGGCTCGTCTACGACCAGCTACGCCGCCTCGGGTGGCGGCCCTTGCGGGTGCTGACCGTCGATCTGTTCCGGGATCCAGCCCGTGAGGAGGCGCGCGTGATGGCCGCGCTGGAGAAGATCGCCGGCGGCGAACTGCATACGGGTCCGGTGCCGACGCGCGGTGTGCGCCGGGCGATGCGCCCGCCGACCGGGCCGGCGAACGAGCC
>NZ_DAOQZV010000344.1:0-2424 GCF_035343835.1 Nostocoides sp.
AGCGGCGCGAACTTCGTCGCCAGCGCGAGCGGCACCCCCGCCCGCCGCGCCATCCAGCCCAGGATGCGCTCAGACTCGCCGTGCCCGTACACCTCCGCCGTGTCGAACAGGCGCACCCCCGCGTCCACCGCCGCGACAAACGCGCCAACCGCCCCAGCGGCGTCACGCGCCGGGTCGTAGCCCCAGTACCCACCGTCACCCCAGGCCCACGTCCCGAACGCCAGGGAGGGCCCCCAGGACGCGAATGGCGGGGGGGTGGTTTGAGCGGGTTGTTCAGGTGGGTATGGGTATTCCAATGTGGTGATTGTGTCTGCTCTGGTTTTTCGTCCTGAGGGACCCCGGGACGAGCTTCCGAGCTCGTACCGGGAGTCCCGTAGAAGGTATTCCTTATAGAATACCTTTAAGAAGGGGTTTTCGTGACGAATTTCTCAGTGATTTCAAGTACTTACAAAATGCCTTGCGACGGGGTCTGCCGAATTTGTCACTTTTTCTGCCGGGGTCTGCCGGAATCTGTCACTTTTTCCGCCGGGGTCTGCCGGAATCTGTCACACAGGGTCCTTCGAGACCCCCTGCAACCACCCTGCGACGAGGTCTGCCGGAATCTGTCACATGACGGGAGACCGTTGTCTTGTCGGTAATCCATGCCTTCAACCATCAATCTTTGCGACGAGGTCTGCCGGAATCTGTCACAAATGTCGCTTCGGCCACCCTCGCGACGGGGTCTGCCGGGATTTGTCACAATGAAGTTCAGGTAGGGGAACCCGTTCCCCCGGTAACCCCCGAGAACCCCATCGCTGGTTGCTCCCTTGACGGCCGCGCCCTGTCTTCAGGGTTGTTGGAGGCTTGAGAGGGCCGCGCGGACGCTGTGGGGCAGGGGTTCGTCGGGCGAGGCTTCAGCGCGGATGACCGTTCGCCGCGAGACCTTGAGCTGATCGGCGGCTTCCTGTTGCGTCCAGTTGCGCGAGGCGCGCCACGCGCGGAGCTCGGCGCCCGTGAGCGGCATCGGCAGCGCCGTCGTCTCGGGAGGGACGAGCCCGTGCACCATGCGCTCCCGAACCCACTGCGGCTGGTAGAGCCGACAGCGCCCCGAGAGGCTCCACGGAGGCCCTTCTTCCCACTCGTAGCGCCCGAGTCCGCCGACCTGCTTGAGCTCTTCGAGGTTCTCTTCGAGGGCCTCCCACGCGCGGCGCGGGTGCTGCTGCTGGATCTTGATCCCCGCGGCTTCCATGAGCTTCGCGCCCGACAGGACGATGTAGTCCATGTCCTCGGTGAGGTCCCACCGCCAGCGGATCGGCAGGATGAGCCCCAGCGCGATGGCGTAGGGGAAGCGCACGTGGTCGATGCGCGCGAGCTCCACCGGCGCTGGTGCCCAGAGGCGCCCGATCTCGCCCGAGGATTTCCGCACGCCGTCGTAGAGCACCGGGTGGATCACCAGCTCCAGGCCCTCGAGCCGCCACTCGCTCCCGCGCATCGCCTCGCCGCGCTGCGTGACGGCGAGCACCGGGCCGCGAAGGCGCACCGTGCCGTCGGGGTGATAGATCGCGATCTCCATGCGCGTGAGGGCCTCGACCTCCGAGGCCACCATCGCGCGCACCTTCGGGTCGCGCCGCGAACGGTCGCCGTAGCCGAGCGCTTCGAGGTGCGACTCCAGCGTCCAGCGGATGCGCCCCGTGCGGCCCGCGTCGGTGAAGAGCAGTTGCAGCGCGGCCCAGTGCCGGAGGCCCTGCCAGTGCTTCCACTCGCGCACCGCGTGGACGATGCGCTCGGGCAGATCCTGCACGTTGAGCCGCAGGCCGAGCTGCTTGCCGGGGTAGATGATCTCCGCCCAGCCGTTCTGCACGGGCGTCTTGCGGATCTTCCGGTCCTTCGGCAGGTCGCGCCACCCGGTGAGCAGCTCGTGGTGCACCGAGCCCGCGTCGAGGGCGATGGCGGGCCGTCGCTGCGACTCCTGCACGTCGAGCTCGGCGCCCGCGACCAGCACGCAGAGCCGCACGTCCCACTGCGTCAGCGCCTCGCGCAGCTCGTCGTCGAAGCCCTCGTGCTCGGTGTGCAGCAGCGCCGCCGCCGCGCTCACGTCGCCGATCTGGAGCGACGCGAAGGTGCCGTCGAGGAAGGCCCGGCCGAGCCGCTTCGCGTGCGAATCGCGGAGGTTCATGAGCAGCGTCGCCACGTCGCGCAGGGCGAGGTTGACGGGCCAGCTCCAGGCCGCCGTGTCGGTGTGCGCGGCGAGCCGCAGCGGCCAGTGCGCGGGCTCTGCGTCCTCCCACGCGCCCTCGTCGCGCCACAGCACGCGAAACGGGCACCGGACCGCGGCGCGCTCCACCACCGCGGTCCGCAGCCGCCGGTCGATCTTGAAGGTCTCGACGTGGCGGGTGAGGGCGTTGGTCGCCGCCGCCGCGGCCGCCTCGATGTGCTCCTGCGCCC
>NZ_DAOQZV010000345.1:0-2417 GCF_035343835.1 Nostocoides sp.
GTTGTTGACCAGGGTGCCCTGCGCCGCGATGCCACGGATCATTCTGAGCAGGCGGTCGGATTCCTGGTCGCTCAGCACCGCGGTCGGCGCCTGGCGCCACTTGCGTCCGGCCGAGGCCGCCTCGAAGAAGGCGGCGTTCGCGGCGGACGCATCGTCGGTGCCGAGCCCCGCCGCTGCGGCCCAGTCGAGGCTTGCCCGGGGGGCGGATTCGGCGATGGCTGCGGCAAAGCGCAGGCCTTCGGCGCGGGCTTCCTCACCGGGGCGGCCGGCTGCCTCGGCGGCAGCGACGAGCGCATCCAGCGAGGCCGCGAGGGTCTCGGCGGGTGTGGTCATCAGGAATCTCTTCCGATCGGTGGCGCCAACCGGCCCGGCTGCGTGGGTGCCGCGGGCAGCTCGAGAGAGTTGGCGGGATTTGTGCTGGCCGGAGCGTTGTCGGTGGCGCGGTGCACGATGGGCAAGTCGCCGGTATCCGGGTCATCGGGAGGAGGTGTCGCCCCAGCGGGGGCGGGCATCGGCGGCAGCGCCGTCGCCGGGTCGATGGCCAGGCCGCCGCCGGCCGGGCCGCCGAATTTCTCCTGCAGGAAGCGGCCGTGGACGACGAGCGCTTCGGCGTCGGCGCGGCATACGGCGTCGAAGACTTTGTCCATCGTGGCCCCGAGGAGGTCGAGCTGATCGATGAGGATCAGCAAGGAGGTCTTGCCGCGATCGACCGGGCGCGAATCCGCCCAGTCGCGCGGCAGCCTGAGATAGCCGCCGATGGCACCCGGCAGGTAGTCAGTCGCGGTCGCCATCACGTTGTAGGCGCTCTGGCTGGCACCCAGGCTGTCGAGCCGGGGAATGGTCTGGCGCACGATATTCGTCACGCGCTTCAGCCGCGCCATGACCATCGGTGGCACGACCCCGTCGCGGGCCTGCTGTTCGACCGCGTCGAGAGCGGCCAGCAGCGAGTCGCTCGTCGGCGCCGCGGGCACCTCAATGATCGGCTCCGGGGCATTCTTCTTGCCGAAGCCGAACCATTCCCCGATGCCCATCGAGACCTTTCGCCGCCGCGCCCGTGACTAGTTCTGGGTCGGCGAGCCGAGGTCCAGGGAGCCTTGTGCGATGCGGGTGTCGGCGCGCTGGACGCGGTCGAGGTAGCTGCGAGACTTGGCGACCTCGCCCTCGAGAGTGCCGATGGTGGCCGCCATATTGTCGAGCGCCTGCACCTTGAAGGTGTCGATGGCATCCATGGTCGCGTAGATGTTCTGGAAGGCGCGCTGCAGTTGCGGCAGGCCGATGGTCGCGCTGGCCGCCTGCTCCTGGATCCGGATGCTGTTGTCCTTGAGCATCTCGGAGGTGCGCTCGATCAGGCCGGAAGTCGTGGTGTTGAGCGCCGTGATCTGGTCCAGGACGAGCTGCTGGTTGCCGAGCGCCTGAGCCACGATCACGGCGGTGCGCAGCGCGCTGATCGTCGTCGTGGTCGCCCGGTCGACACCCTTGATCAGCTCGATGTTGTTCTTGATGACGATGTCGATCGCCAGGTAGTTCTGGATGCTCACGGCCAGCTGGGTCAGCAGGTCCTGGTGCTTCTGCCGGACATAGAACAGGACGTCCTCGCGCAGCGCCTTGGCCTTGGCCGGGTCGCTCGTGTCAAGGGTGGCGATCTGGGCGGCCAGCTTGGCGTCGAGGCGCTCGGCGATATAGACGTACTGGTTGAGCCGTCCCATCGAGTCCCAGAGCTGCTGCTTCTCAAGATTCAACGCGACGTTGTCGCGCTGCAACTCGTCCTGGCCGTTGCGCAGGCTGTGCAGGATGCCGTTGAGGTGACTCTGCGCGCTCTGATACTTGCGGAAGTAGTCGGTGATCCGGTCGCCGAAGGGGATCATCCCCAGGACCTTCTTGGCACCCTGGGCCTGGCTCGGGTCGAGTTCCTCGACGGTGCGCCGCAGCTCCAGCAGGGTCTTGCCGACCTTGCTGCCCTGGGAGAGCCCACCCTCCTGCAGGGCCTTGACCGGGCTCTGCAGCAGGCGGTTGCTCGACTCGGCCGCGCGCCGGATGTCATCGTCACCCATGGTGCGCATCTCGCTGGCCTTGGCCTCATAGGCCGGGGATTTGGTCTCGGCCGTCATCAGGGCCGACAGGAAACCGTCGACCTTCTGATCCAGCATCGGGACGGCGGCGGCCGGCACGGCCGGGGCCATGGCCGGGGCTGCCGTGGACGGCACGGTCTGCATCGCCGGCGGCGCGTCGAGCGTCAACGTGGCATTCGGTGGCGCGAGCGGCTGGACGGCGTCCTGGATCGCGGGCTGGTCGGACATGCGCCTTCTCTCTTTCTGCCGGGCCCCCTGCGGCCGGACGTATGCCGTGCGAGTCTGTCGCGGCGCGCTGAAGCGCACGCGCTAGTCAATGACGTGGCAGCAATCTACGCGGTTCCCGTG
>NZ_DAOQZV010000346.1:0-2401 GCF_035343835.1 Nostocoides sp.
CAGCCGCGACCCCGGCAGGCCGAGCAGATCGAGCTCCCGGTCGTATGCCGTGACTGACGCAACCACGGCGCTCGCCTGACGCTCGTGGTGGACGACCGCGTTATAGAGCGGCCCGTGCGGCTTGACATAGGCCACCCGGGAGCCGGCCGCCCGGGCAAAGGCGTCCAGCGCCCCGATCTGATAGAGCGCGTCGGCCCGCAGATCGTCCGGGTCGACGTCGATAAAGCGCCGCCCGAAGCCCGGTAGGCGACCTGTGCCCCGATCGCCACGCCCCGCTCCGCGGGCAGCCGGCAGACGCGCTCCAGCGTACGCGGGTCGCCGGCGTGAAAGCCACAGGCGACATTTGCGCTGGTCACGACCGCCAGCAGGCCCGCGTCGTGGGTTAGCGACCGCCGCCCAAAACCTTCCCCCAAGTCCGCGTTGAGATCGATCGTCGTCATGCGCTCATTGTTGGCTCAGGGCTCGCCGTGGTCCATGGTCACCGCTGCGATCTCGCCACCGTGGTCGACGAAGAGGTCGACGCTGAACCAGGAGATGCACGAGTCGGTCATCCCGTCGCGCGGCTGGATCGTGACCCGAGCGAGCCCGGCCACCTCCGGCGCCCGAAAGGTCTGCCGGTTGTTGCAATGCGGATAGTCGCCGATGCCGATGGTGAACGGATCGATTTCGGTATGGATGCCCGCGAACTGCCGCAGCGTCGCCGTCGCGTCGAAGGGCCCCACCATGGCGGCGAACTCCTCACGGTCGATCCGCCAGCTCGCCTTGTCGGCCAACTTCGCGCGCGGCACGGTCTTGTCGATGGCATCCCGCAGCCCAAGTTGAACTTCGGGCGCGAAGGGCACGCCCGCCAGGAGTACGGGGCTCGGTTCGAGAGCGAAGGCGACGAATGTCCGGCCCAGTCGCTGGGCCTCGGCCGTGCCGATCGTTGCCACCGAACTCGACGGCGACTCGCTCGCGCTCACCGACGCACCCGGATCGCCCACTGAACCACAGGCGCCGGTGAGGGCGATCGCGGCGGCGAGGAGCGTCATACGGGCGGGAAGGCGGCAAATGCGCATACCAGCACACGCTCGGTGCGAGCTTTCGGTTGACGGCCGCACCCGAAAACCCCCGTACCCTGGTCGGTGCCATGACCAAGCTGTATGACGTGCGCACCCACGGGTGCCAGATGAACGTCCACGACTCCGAGCGCCTCGCCGGGTTGCTGGAGACTGCGGGCTACACCGATATCGAGAGCCTCCCGGCCGAGCAGCGGCCCGAGGTGGCGGATGTGGTCGTCTTCAACACCTGCGCGGTGCGCGAGAACGCCGACAACAAGCTCTACGGCAACCTCGGCACGCTGCGACAGGCCAAGCTCAAGCACCCTGACCTGCAGATCGCCGTCGGCGGCTGCCTCGCGCAGAAGGACCGCGGCACCATCGTCGAACGGGCACCGTGGGTGGATGTCGTCTTCGGGACGCACAACATCGGTTCGCTTCCCGCGCTGCTCGACCGCGCTCGCCACAACAAGCGCGCGGAGGTCGAGATCCTCGAATCCCTCGAGACCTTCCCGTCCACGCTGCCCACTCGCCGCGACAGCGCGTATGCCGGCTGGGTCTCGATCTCGGTCGGCTGCAACAACACGTGCACCTTTTGCATCGTCCCGAGCCTGCGCGGGAAAGAGCAGGACCGGAGGCCGGGAGAGATCCTCGCCGAGATCGAGGCGCTCGTCGCCCAAGGCGTCATCGAGATCACCCTGCTCGGCCAGAACGTCAACACCTATGGCGTGGAGTTCGGCGACCGGGGCGCCTTCGCCAAGCTGCTGCGCGCGTGCGGCGACATCGACGGGCTGGAGCGGGTGCGCTTCACCAGCCCGCACCCGGCGGCCTTCACCGATGATGTCATCGCGGCGATGGCGCAGACACCGAATGTCATGCCGCAACTGCATATGCCGCTGCAGTCCGGCTCCGACCGGGTCCTGAAGGCGATGCGCCGCTCCTACCGCAGCGATCGCTTCCTCGGCATCCTGGACTCAGTGCGCGCCCAGATCCCTGATGCCGCGATCACCACCGACATCATCGTCGGCTTCCCGGGCGAGGCCGAGGACGATTTCGACGAGACCATGCGCATCGTCCGCGCTGCCCGGTTCTCCTCTGCCTTTACCTTCCAGTACTCCATCCGTCCCGGCACGCCCGCCGCGACCTTGCCCGACCAACTGCCGAAAGCCGTTGTGCAAGAGCGCTTCGACCGCCTGATCGCCGTGCAGGAGGAAGTCTCCTGGGCCGAGAACCGGCGGCTCGAAGGTCGCGAGGTCGAGGTCCTTGTCGCGCCGGGTGAGGGCCGCAAGGACGCGGCGACCTCGCGCATGTCCGGCCGCGCGCGCGACAACCGGCTCGTCCACTTCGCCGTGCCCGACGGCGCC
>NZ_DAOQZV010000347.1:0-2352 GCF_035343835.1 Nostocoides sp.
GGCCCGCGGCGGCATGCTGGCGCGGCTGACCCCCGAGCAGCGCAGCTGCCTGCAGGCCAAGGGGCTCACCCGCCCGGTCGGCCCGCTCACGCTGGAGCAGCGGCGGACGCTATGGGCCTCGGTCAAGACGGCGGCCGAGTCGTGCAATATCACGCTGCCGAAGCGGGCCGGCCGCTGGCTGGAGCTGACCGACACTCAGCTGTCCTGTATGCAGAAGGCCGGAATCACCCGTCCCCTCGGCCCGTTGACGCAGGCGCAGCGCACCGAGCTGCGGAGCGCCCTCAAGGCCGCGGCGACCTCCTGCGGGCTGCCCCTCCCGTAGCCTCCTCCTGTGGACAACCCGCAAAGACACACCTTTAGAAGCGTTCTAAAGGTGTGTCTTTGCACGTTATCCACAGGGAGTGGGGCGGGGGGCGACTGACCGGCCCCCTGCACCGGTCACTCAACGACTTAGACGCTGCAGGGGTCGACAAGGTTGTGTGAACGCCCGAACCAGTTGTTCACAGGGCCTTGATGATGTCCTCCACCCGGTCGCGGGCGTCACCGAAGAGCATCGCCGAGTTCTCCTTGAAGAACAGCGGGTTCTGCACCCCGGCATAGCCGGCGTTCATCGACCGTTTGAAGACGACGACATTCTTGGCCTCCCACACGTGGAGCACCGGCATGCCGGCGATCGGTGACCCGGGCTCGTCGATCGCCGCGGGGTTGACCGTGTCGTTGGCGCCGATGACGAGGACGACGTCGGTGGACGGGAAGTCCTCGTTGATCTCGTCCATCTCCAGGACGATGTCGTAAGGCACCTTCGCCTCGGCGAGGAGCACGTTCATGTGCCCCGGCAGGCGACCAGCAACCGGGTGTATGCCGAAGCGGACCTCGACGCCCTTGTCCCGCAGCTTGCGGGTGAGATCGGCGACCGCGTGCTGCGCCTGAGCCGTGGCCATGCCGTACCCGGGGGTGATGATGACCGAGGAGGCGTCGGTGAGCAGCTCGGCGGTCTCCACCGCGGAGATCTCCCGGTGCTCGCCATAGTCGGTGTCGCCCGAGGTGACCGCACCGTCGGAGCCGAAGCCACCGGCGATGACCGACACGAAGGAGCGGTTCATCGCCCGGCACATGATGTACGACAGGTACGCACCGGAGGAGCCGACGAGCGCGCCCGTCACGATGAGCAGGTCGTTGTTGAGCATGAAGCCGGAGGCAGCGGCGGCCCACCCGGAGTAGCTGTTGAGCATCGACACCACGACCGGCATATCGCCCCCGCCGATCGAGGCGACGAGGTGCCACCCGAAGGCCAGCGCGATCGCCGTCATCGCGGCGAGTATCCACAGCTGCGGGCTGAGGATGAAGGCGATGAGCAGCCCGAAGGACACGACGACGGCGAGCAGGTTGAGCCAGTGCCGCGCGGGCAGCATCAGCGGCTTGGAGGACATCCGCGCGCTGAGCTTGAGGAAGGCGACGATCGAGCCGGTGAAGGTCACCGCACCGATGAAGACGCCGAGGAAGACCTCACCGTTGTGTATGCCGGTCAGGCCCGCCCTCTGCATCAGGTCCTCATACATCGGGTTCCCGTGCACCTCGAGGTACGAGTTGTAGCCGACGAGGACCGCGGCCAGACCGACGAAGGAGTGCATCATCGCGATGAGCTCCGGCATACCGGTCATCTCGACGACACGGGCCCGCCAGATGCCGATCGCCGCACCGATGACCATGGCGAGGACGAGCATCCCCAGGCCCCACTCGCCGGCCTTCTTCGCGGCCTCGTCGAGCCCGCTGTGGTAGACGCCATTGATCGCGAGGATGATCGTCGCGACGAGGGCGATCGCCATACCGGCGATGCCGAAGAGGTTGCCGTGTTTGGCGCTCTCGTGCCGGGACAGCCCGGCCAGGGCCAGGATGAACAGGATGGCGGCGACGATATAGGCCGCGTACACCAGGCTCGTCGACATGGCTCAGGCCTTCCGGAACATGTTGAGCATCCGCTGGGTGACCGTGAAGCCACCGAAGACGTTGATGCTGGCGAGCAGGATCGCCACGAAGGCCACCCACTTGATCGCGGGATTGTCCGAGGGCACCTGGAGCAGCGCGCCGACGACGATGATCCCGGAGATCGCGTTCGTCACGGACATCAGCGGGGTGTGCAGCGCGTGATGGACGTTGCCGATGACGTAGTACCCGATGACCACCGCGAGGACGAAGACGGTGAAGTGCGGGAGGAAGGCCCCCGGGAGGATCGTCGAGAGGAGCAGGAAGGCTGCCGCGACGATGCCGATGACCCAGAACTTCCGGTTCGGGTTGACGACCTTCTCCGGCTTCGCGGCCACGGCAGCGGCGGCAGCCGCGCCGGCCCCGGCC
>NZ_DAOQZV010000348.1:0-2343 GCF_035343835.1 Nostocoides sp.
CACGGGTGGTGCCGATGCCGCCGGGGCCGTTGAGGACCATCCGGTCGACGCGATCCGGCCGGTCGAGGGCAAGCCGCAGCGCCGCGCCACCGCCATAGGAGTTGCCGACGAGGTGCGCACGCGGGATGTCGAGCGCGTCGAGCAGGCCGCCGATAGCAGCGGCGAGGTCGCCGAACGGGTCGTCGTGATCGAGGTGCTTGCTCGATCGGCCGTAGCCCGGCAGGTCGGGGATGACGAGGGAGAAGTGCCGGGCCAGCGCCGGGATGTTGCGGGTCCAGTTGGCCACCCCGCTGGCACCAGGGCCGCCGCCATGCAGGAGGACGAGCTCCGGCCCGCTCCCGGTCGTGGCCACGTGGATGTCCCGGGCGCCGACGCGCACAGGCCGTTCGATGAGGCTCATGCCTGTCCTTAAAGTGATGGATTCATCAAAATACTGTGATGAAAGCATCAAGTAAGAACGTCACAAATGTCAAGCCGAATATGATGAACTCGTCATCTCAGGAGGATCGATGAGCACCGGAGCCGCACCCACCGGGCATTCGAAGCGCCGGGCGCGCACCCGGGCCGCGCTCCTCGCTGCGGCGAGACAACTGCTGGCCGAGGGCCGGGAGACCGCCAGCATCGAGGAGATCACCAAGCGGGCGGGCGTGGGCTTCGGCTCCTTCTTCAATCACTTCCCCGGGGGCAAGGACGAGTTGTTCACCGAGGCGGTCCTCGATGTGCTGGATGCCTACTCGGCGTGGGTGACCAGCCTCACCCAACCGCTGACCGACCCGGCCGAGGTCTTCGCCCTCAGCTTCCGGATAACCGGGCGTCTGGGCGCCGCCCAGCCGGATCTCTTCGCGCCCGTGCTGGCGCGGGGGAGCGAGATCCTGCTGGTCGACCGGGGTCTGCGGCAGGCGGCCCTCGCCGATCTGCGCGCCGGCGTGGACTCGGGCCGGTTCATCGCGTTGGACCCCGAGGTGCACCTCCTCGCAGTCGGCGGCGTGCTGCTCGGGTTGATGCGAGCCGCCGTCGTCACCCCGGGTTTGACGACCGCGGCCATCGACGCCGTGTCCGCAGGGGTCCTGAGGATGTTGGGGGTCTCGGCTCAGGAGGCGCAGGAGATCTGCGCTCGTCCCTTGCCAGGATCGCCGGGGGTGGCGCAGTGGTTCGCGGCGGTGGCTGTGCCATGACCGGGGTGACTCGCACGGTCGTTTGCGCCGGCCTCGTCACCGTCGATCTTGTCCACGTCGTCGCCGGCCCGCCGAGTCCGGACCAGAAGATCGTGGGGCTCAGTCAGCGAATCGAGGTCGGCGGGCCGGCTGCCAATGCCGCGCGTGTGGCGAGCGCACTAGGTCTCAGCGCCCGGTTGATCGCTCCCTTTGGCGACTCACCACTGACCGGGTGGGTGCGGTCGGCATTGACGGCCGAGGGGGTCGAGTGGGTCGATCCCGTTGCCAGGCAACCGAATCCGTCGCCGATGTCGAGCGTGATGATCAACGCCGCGGACGGGTCGAGAACGGTGGTGTCGGGCGGGGCGCCCCCGCACTTGGGCGACTCCGGACATCTTGCCGCCCGCTGTGCGGAAGCCGTCGCGGGAGCCTCGGCCGTGCTGGTCGATGGGCACGGGGGGTCGCTACCGGCAGCTGCCGCTCGCGCGGGGCGAGCGCACGGCATACCGGTGCTGCTGGACGGTGGCAGCTACAAGGACGGCATGGAGAGCTACTTGCCGGACGTGGATCTCGCCCTGCTCTCGGCAGACTTCCGTGCTGGTGATGGGGGCGATCCGCTCGCTTGGTGTCTCGGCGCGGGTGCGCGAGTGGCGGCCGCCAGCGGCGCTGCCGGACCCATCCGATTGCTCTCCGGCGCAACGGAATCCGTGGTCGCTGTCCCTGCGGCTCGCCGTGTCGTCGACACCCTTGGTGCCGGCGACGTGTTGCACGGCGCGACCCTCGCCGCGCTGGCATGCGTCCCCGACCCCAGCACGTATGCCGGCGTCCTCACCTTCGCCGCCGAGGTTGCCACCGCGTCGGTCGAGCACGCCGGCGCGCTCGGCTGGTCGGCAGATCCTGTTGCTCGTGATCGCGCTCGACGCGCCCTGGCTGTCCTGGGGTGAAGCCTCGGGGAAATGCCGCCACCGCCCTGGCGCCGGTGTGGCAGGGTGTGCCGATGCCCAGCACGCTCATCGAAGTCCGCCGCGCCTATACCCGCGCGGAAGAAGCGGCCATCATCGAGGCGGTAAACGCGAGCCTGGTCGCGGCGTTCCGGATCCCCGATGAGGATCGCTACATCCGCCTTCAGGCTTACGAGCCGCATCGGATGCTCAACGGTCTTGCCGACGGTGAGCCGGACGGCTACACG
>NZ_DAOQZV010000349.1:0-2324 GCF_035343835.1 Nostocoides sp.
GGTGGCCGAGTCTGCCGCCGGTCGGGCGCGCCAGCGGAGAGGCGGGGGCGGGCGTGTCACATCGCCGACGTGTTGCCGGCTCTGAGCGACCTAGCGGCGCGGCCACATGACGGCAAACCGTTCGCGCGGACCGACGCCGACCGGGCCGCCTTGGATCGGGTCAACCCCGCGTTCGCGCACCCGTCGCGCACCGGCGCGGGTGTTTCGCTTATCTCCAGGGCCGTTGACGTCGACTCCGTAGGTCGTTGACCTGCGCAGATGTGTTGTGCCCCCGGCGTGAATCGAACGCGCGACACCCGCCTCATGAGAGCGACCTCGGGGGTTCGGGCCTTGTCGCCGATAGAGCGGCTCCGTTGTGGCTCAACGTGATCGGTGAGTCCATGGTCGGTGGCCTGGAGTGCTCCGTGGTTCTCCGGGGACGCCAGGGGGACGAGATTGGGGACGAGGACAGGGACGCGGCCGGGGACGCAGTTGGCGCGACGTCCTCCTCGTTGATTTACCGTAACGCGCAAAGTATATTGCAGGTTATGCAATCTCCTAGCCCGCCGCTGCTGCCGCTGCTGCGGTCCGCCCTGCAGGCGGAGATCCTCGCCCTCATCCTGCTGAACCCGGAACAGGAGTGGTCGCTGACCGATCTCGCGTCGCGGGTCGGCACCGCCGTCTCGACGGCCCAGCGTGAGGTGTCCCGCGCCGAGGACGCCGGCGTCGTGGTGTCCCGGCGGGTCGGGAACACACGTCAGGTGCGCGCGCTGCCGTCGCCCATCACCGAACCGCTGACCGAGCTGCTGCTCCGGTCCTTCGGTCCACCACAGGTGGTCGCCGAGGAGTTCGACTCCGTCGGTGGCATCGAAGGGATCTACGTGTTCGGATCGTGGGCTGCGCGGTATGCGGGTGCGCCGGGCCGGGCTCCGGCCGACCTCGACGTCCTCGTCATCGGCAGGCCCGACCGCGACAAGGTCGAGGATGCGGCGGAACGCGCACGTTACCGACTGGGGCGAGACGTGAACGTGACGATCCGCTCGCTGGAGTGGTGGCGTCACGGCACCGACGGCTTCCACGCCGAGGTCACCACCCGCCCGTTGGTCACGATCCAGGCAGCGCCCGAAGGAGGTGACGCGCCGTGACGTGGGGACCCGGCAGTGCCGAGGTGGACACGCTCCTCGAGGGCGGGGAGCTCGAGCGGGTCACCCCGGATTCCGATCTGGCCGTTCGCCTGCTCGCCGACAGCGCCCGGCATATCGAGAGCGCCCGATCTGCCGCGGCGCTGGGCGACCTGACCGGCGCCTACCAGCTCGCCTATGACGCCCTCCGCAAAGCAGCCGCGGCGCTGCTCGCGGTGCAGGGACTTCGGGCCACCAGCCGTGGCGGCCACATCGCCATCCAGGATGCCGTTCGAGCCCAGTTCGGGGGACCGGGGTCGCCCTTCCTTTCGTTCGGCCGGATCCGGCGCAACCGCAACGCCTACGAGTACCCGGACTCCGACGAGGCCGGCCCCGACGTGGGTGACGTCGAGGACGCGGTGGCGGTATCGCGGGACGCCCTGGCGGCCGCCCACGCCCTTATGGAATCGGGCGAGCTCGGCCTCTGGGCCTAGCCTTGCGTGCTTCTCGGCCAACGAGTGCAGCGGTGGCCGGAGCGACGGCCCGAAGGTAAAGGGTTCTCCGCGACCCACCGGAGGCGGCTACGGTGCCGTCATGTCCGAGCGGCCGAACGTGGAGTATGGCGACCGTGGGGTTGCGCTGCCCAACGAGATCCTGCGCTCGATTGTCGGCAGCGGCGTGCACGGGATCGCCATCGCCGGCACCGACGACCACGATGAGATGGGGGTGTATGTCGAGCCGCCGGCATACGTGCTGGGGCTGGAGCGCTACCGCGAGGACTTCATCTGGCGGACCCAGCCGGAGGGGGGACGCAGCGGTCATGGGGACACCGATCTGGTGCTGTACTCGCTTCGCAAGTACCTCCGGCTGGCGGTCAAGGGCAATCCGACGGGCTCGGTTCCTGCAGCGCGAAGCTCAATTGCGACGTCGCGACCCGCCCGCCAGCCCTCGTCTGTCTGGTGGCTGAGCGTGGGGTGGCTGTCCACGCCCTTGGGGGATGAGGTCGTCGCGAATAGGCAATATCTTTCTCATTCGCGAAAAGGAAAAAGTCGAGACGTGATGCCGGGTCGGGCAGCGTCAGCGCCAGTACTTCCAGCCCGTCGGCGGTGGAGGCCAGGATCCCGGCGGGGACCAGCCCCGTGGAGGGCGCCGCGCCGATGAGTAGCGTTACCAGCCCACCCACTCCGAGCAGGCCAGCCAACACCCAGCCGCTGACGATGGAGG
>NZ_DAOQZV010000350.1:0-2313 GCF_035343835.1 Nostocoides sp.
CGGCGAGGGTACGCGCGCCAGCTCGGCGCGGCGCGCGCCGAGCGCTCGGGCCCGATCCACGAGGTCGCTGCTGGCCCCGGTCACCAGATCGGCCGCCGTGATCGCCGCACGCTCGACGCGTTCGGCCAGCCGGGAGCGCAGACCGGTCATCGGGGGTGACTCGTTGTGCAGGCTCAGCACAACCGCCGCCCGGTTGGCTCGCCGATGGGCGCGACCAGAGGTGCGGGCGCCCCGGAACGCGCGGAACCCGCCACGTCCGAGTCTCGGCAGGAGCGCCGCGACGAGCGCTCCGGCCTGATGCCCGTGGGCGTGCACGATGTCGCCATCGCGCAGGATCGCGCGCAACCGCCGCAGGGAGCGCGGATCCGGCCGCCGGGGGTCGGGCCAGGCCAGCACGGCATCGTCGATCCCGAAGGTCGTTGCCGTGAGCGGATCGGTCACCACGGTGACGTGGTGGCCGGCAGCGCGCAGGCCTGCGGCAAGGTCGACGACGTGGGTGCCGATGCCGCCGGTGGACTTGCCGAGCACCAGGATGATGTGCAGGGCGTTCATCGCGTTCGACCGAGCCGGGAGCGCAGGGCGCGGACCTGTGCGGGTGCGGCGAGCGCCACCCCCGAGACTGTGATCAGGGCGGCCAGCCCGCCGGTGACCACCCCGCTGGACACGGCGGCCACGACACCGTCGGGATCCGGGAGCAGATGCGCCAGCACCCGGGCCGCGAGCGTGCCGGCGACGCTGCCGACGGCCAGCCCGATAACGACACGCGGCAGACCGGCGAGTGCGGCGCTCCCCCATGCGTGGTGCACCAGTCCCAGCAGCCCGAGCGCGGCCAGAGTCATGCCGACGCTCGAACCGACACCGATCACCGTCAGGGTCCACGCCGTGTCCGTGCGCCCGATGGTCAACACCACCGGCACCACGGCTGCGAGCACCCAGCCGGCGGCGACGACGGTGGACGCGGTCCGCGCGCGCCCACGGACATAGAGCGCGCGCGTGAGCAGGGCGCACACGCCGAACCCGACCAGGCCCGGCGCGAAGGCGGTCATGGCGGTCGGCAGGGCAGCCAGCGCCGTCGCTCCCGGGCCGGAGCGACCCGCGTCGACGGCCGAGAAGAAGGCACCCAGTGCGGGCGCGGCGGCGATCAGGGCGGCAGCCGCGGCACCACTGAGCACGATGATTGCCCCGAGCGACCCGGCCAGGGCCTGCCCGGCGCGCGGGTCGCGGCCATCGCCGGCCGCCAGCACAGGAAAAGCCGCGGTCGCGATGGGGACGGCGAGCACGGCATACGGGAGCAGATAGGTCGCCTGGACGTACTGATAGGCGTTGATGGTGCCGAGCGCGGCACGCTGATTGGTCAACCAGAGCACGACGGCGACGCTCGCTTGTTGTGCCAGCAACGCGAGCAGCCCGGCGCTCGCCAGCCGCCTGGCCCGCACGGCGCTGTCGAACGGGAAGCGGAAGGTCGGGCGCAGACGAACACCAACCCGACCCAGGGACGGAATCAGCGTCGCCACCAGGGCGAGCACGCCACCGGTGGTCCCCCAGGCCAGGACCGCGACGGCCACCTCCGATGAGGTGTGACCGCTGGCGACCAGGGCGCCATAGGCCAGGTAGGTCGTGATCACCACGATGCTGGAGATCAGCGGGGCGAGTGCGGCCGCGACGAAGCGCCGATGGGCGTGGAGAATGCCGGTCACCACGATCCCGATGCCATAGAGCACGATCTGCGGGGCGAAGATGAGCAGCATGCGAGCGGCAAGGTCGCGGGCGTCACCAGGCGGGTAGATGACACCGGCGATCGCCCGCGCGGCAAGCGCGACCGCCACGGTCACCGGCACGAGAATCGCCATCGCCCACGTCAACAGGGCCGAGCCGATGCCATCGGCGGCGTCCCGGTCGCCGTCCGCAACCCGGCCGGCCAGGAGTGGCACCGCCACAGCCGACAGGATGCCGCCCGCCGCGACCTCGTAGACGACATTCGGGACCGTGTTCGCCGATTGATACGGGGCGCCGACGGCCGTGGTCCCGACGCAGGCGGCAAAGACGAGGGTGCGCGCAAAACCCGCCACCCGCGAGGCGAGGTTGAGGACGGCGATGGAGCGGGCCGCGGACCCGATGCCGGGATGCCGCGCGGGCCGGCTGGCGGCCTCGCTCATCGGCGACCCCAGGCGTCGAGCTCCCGCAGCACCGGGGTGGACTCGATGACCGTGGTGAAGCTGACTCGCTCGGAGGCGAGGGTCAGCCCGGCGAGCGTGCCGAGGACGAGGGCGCGCCCGACGGGGCCGGTGCGGGCGACCACGGCCGCACCGACCA
>NZ_DAOQZV010000351.1:0-2310 GCF_035343835.1 Nostocoides sp.
CGGTGAGGCTGTTGCCGTTGCGCATCCGCTCCGGCGCGGTGTCCTGCATCATCAGGTCGGACTGGGCGATGGCCCACGTCTCGTCGTTGAGCTCCTGGCCGAAGACGTTGACGATCGCTGCCGGGTTGAGGTCCTTGATGTGGTGCAGGGCGGTCATGAGCATCCCGCCAGTGCCGGCTGCCGGGTCGTAGACCGTGCGGACCGGCTTTGGGTTCTCGGTGAGTTCCCTGGCGGTCTCGCCCGATACGAGCAGGTTCACCATCAGGCTGATGACCTCGCGCGGCGTGTAGTGCTCACCGGCGGTCTCGTTGCTCATCTCGGAGAACTTCCGCAGCAGCTCCTCGAAGATGTAGCCCATCGCCTCGTTGCTCACCTGCGACGGGCGGAGGTCGAGATCGGCGAAGTCCGCGACAACGGCATACAGGATCCCGGCGCGGTCGAGCCGCTCGAGCTTGGGGTCGAAGTCGTAGGCCTCCATCACGGCATACGCCTCGGGGGAGAGCTTGCGGATGTAGGTGCGCAGGTTGTCCGCGAGGTTCTTGTCGTCGCCCAACAGGCTGGCAAAGGTCAGCGGTGAGGTGTTGTAGAACCGGTGGCCGGCCTTCTTCTTGAGGAGGGCAGATTGACCCTCCCCGATGTCGTTCATGCCAGCCGCTGCATCCAGAACTGCCTGCTTCGTCGGCGCGAGCACAGCGTCCATGCGGCGAAGCACGAGCAGCGGCAGCATGACCGATCCGTATTCGTGCTGCTTGAAGGTGCCGCGCAACTTGTCCGCGACCTTCCAGACGAAGGCGACCTTGTCCTGGAACCCGACGGGGGTCATCCATCCCCCTCACGGGTTGACGTGGCGGAGTACGTGTAGTGCAGGAGGCACCGTTCCACGCTGGCGAGAGCTGCCTCCACGAGCTGCCGCTCTCGGAAGGTACCGCCGGGACGGGCGACGGCCAGACTAAGGAGCTCCTTGTCCGAGAGGAGCTGGGCGCGCTCGTAGTCGTAAGCGCGGCGGCACTTCGAACCGCAGAAGAGCTGGGGGCGACCCTTGGCCCTCTCCCGCGTGATCCGGACGGCCCCAGGGCATCGCGGATTCATGCACAGGAAGCTCTCGAGAGGCTTGACGGCCGCGGGCCATTCGCGCGCCACGACGGGGACGGTCGCGTCGTTGGCGGCGACGGCGGTGTTGATGCGCTGAGGCACGGCCGGTGGATGTCCTTTGGTAGGGCTGGTCAGACCCTGTCGCCGAGCGTTGGTGGCGCTCGGCCGGTTCGGTGACGCGCTGGTCAGACGCGCTGACTCGACCCTATCCCGCCGCCGCTTCTCCGTCATGAGGTAACGGTAGACGAAACACACCGAACCGACGCTTAATAAGCGACAGAGTGGCCGCGACCAGCGCCGACGTTGGAGGAGGTGCGAGGCGGCCTAGGGTGCTTGCTGGGGAACGTCTACACCTGACTAAATCTTGCTCCTCGATGAATGAGTAAGTCACGACGGTCATGGTGGACGTCTGTGTCGTTTAATCAGCGGCAAATGCTTGATCCTGCGGGCGTGTCACCGTAGGCTCCCCCCAGGACAAGTTCCGAGGGCCTCATCCGGACATGGATGAGGGGCGCCCGCGCCAACGGGCACCCCTCGGCGAACGGTCCCGATGAATCTGTTGCCCAGAAACGAAGGTGCCGTCGCGTGGACGAGTCTATTTCGCATGCCCGCAAGCGGCCAGCCCCTGTGGTGCTGGCACCGGATCTGGGAGTTGAGTGGCTCTTCGACGTCGGCGCCGATCTTGCGGTGTGGCCCTGGGCGGAGCGGCCCGATGTCACCCAGCTCCGCAGGACGAGGACTCCGATGGTGAAGGCGCGGTCGGGGCACATCCCGGTCTACGCCTTCAGCGTGACGACGGGGGGCCACCTGCGCCTGGAGTCGGGGCTTGAGCATGACCTTGTACGAGAGCTCGACCGCCACCTGGACGTTAACTGGCTGGTCGCTCAGCCATGCTCGCTGCGTCTCGCGGCGAGGCGGCGCGGGCGCCGACTCGAGCACACGCCCGACCTTTTAGTCCGTCATGACGACGGGACGATTCGCTTGTGGGATGCCCGACCTGCCGTCCGGCAGGACGACGACTTCACGCTCAAGGTCAGGCTAACGAAGGACGCCTGTGCTGAGGTCGGTTGGGAGCATGAGGTCTTCAGCGGCTGGTCACGCGTGCGGCGCGTCAACCTCATGTGGATTCATGCCTATCGACGACCGATGCCCTGGTATGCCGGGTCGCTGCGGCTGATCCGCGAGTACCTCGAAGGCGACGGGACGATCGGCGACGTC
>NZ_DAOQZV010000352.1:0-2287 GCF_035343835.1 Nostocoides sp.
GGGCGGGTGCCCGGCGGCGCGGGGGAGTATGCGGCGGCGTGGCGCCCCACCGAGGTGAGCGTCGAGAACGTCTGGGCAGCGCTGGACTGCCCCGGCGGCTGGTCGGCGGGCATCGCGGGCCGGCCGATGGTGCTGGGGACGATCACCGCTCGGGTCGGAGCCCTGCCGGACACGGACGAGGAGTGCGTCGTCATGGCCTGGCCCGGCCCGGCCGCGGGGCGGCGTTTTGCTTCCGGCTCGGCGGTGTTCGGAGCCGATGGCCGGTTGCTCGGGCAGGCCGAGTCAGTCTGGATCGCCGTGGATCCGGCGGCCATCCGGCCGCGCTGAGCCCGGCTGGGAGCGGCGACTGGCTCGCGACCCAGCGCCCGGGTCGCTCACCCGGGCACTCCGAATACCAATCGGGTGGGCTTGAGGCCCGACAGGCCGGCACATGGCCCCGACACGCCGGGCACCCCGCTCGATCGGTATTCCGACTGCCTGGCTTCAGTGGGCGAAGTGGCGCGTCCCGGTGAAGTACATCGTCACCCCGGCCGCCGTGGCGGCAGCGATCACCTCTTCGTCGCGCACCGAACCCCCGGGCGCCACGACAGCCCGGACCCCGGCATCGAGCAGCACCTGCAGACCGTCGGCGAACGGGAAGAAGGCGTCCGAGGCAGCGACCGCTCCTCGAGCCCGCGCCTCGCCCGCCCGCGCAACGGCGAGCCGGCAGGAATCGACCCGGTTGACCTGGCCCATCCCGATGCCGACCGAGGCGCCGTCACGAGCCAGCAGGATCGCGTTCGACTTGACGGCGCGCACCGCACGCCAGGCGAACTGCAGGTTCGCCAGGGTCGCCTCGTCGGCCGCGGCGCCGGCAACGAGACGCCACGTGGTGGCGGCATCGCCGCCGCTGATCGCCCCCGACTCGTCCTCGACCACGGCATCGAGGCGGTCGACGGTCTGCATCAGCAGGCCACCGGAGATCGGGCGGAATTCCACCCTGTCGCGCGCGATGGCCATTCCTTCGGGCAGCTGGATGAGCCGGCGATTCTTCTTCTCCCGCAACAGATCCAGCGCATCGCCGTCGAAGCCAGGGGCCACGACAACCTCGCTGAAGGTGTCATTGAGCGCAAGCGCCATGGCCCGGTTGACAGCGACATTGGTGGCGACCACGCCGCCATACGCCGACACGGGATCGCAGGCGTGCGCCGCGGCATACGCCTGGTCGACGGTGGGGCCGACGCCGATCCCGCAGGGGTTCGCGTGCTTGATGATCGCGACGGTCGGCTGGTCCCCGTGATCGTGGGCCGCGCGCACCGCCGCGTCCGCGTCGACATAGTTGTTGTAGGACATCTCCTTGCCGTGCAGCTGCTCAGCGCTGGCCAGGCCAGGTCGCCCGTGGCGGTAGATGGCGGCCCGTTGGTGCGGATTCTCCCCATAGCGCAGGACATTCGCCTTGGTCCACGACGCGCCCGCCCAGGCCGGGAAGCCGCTGCCGTCGGAGGTGTCGGCATACGCGCTGCCGAGCCAACTCGCGACCGCGGTGTCGTAGTCGGCCGTGTGCGTGAACGCCCGCGCCGCGAGCAGCTTGCGCTGCTCGAGCGTGAAGCCGCCCGACCGTACGGCCTCCAGCACCGCCGCGTATGCCGCGGGGTCGGTGACGATCGCGACGCTCGGGTGGTTCTTGGCCGCGGCACGCACCATCGACGGCCCGCCGATGTCGATCTGCTCGACGCACTCATCGGGCGTGGCCCCGGAGGCGACCGTCGCCACGAAGGGGTAGAGATTGACGACGACCAGTTCGAAGGGCTTGATGCCGAGATCCGCGAGTTGTTCGAGGTGGTCGGGCTTGCGGGTGTCGGCGAGGATGCCCGCGTGCACCGTGGGGTGCAGGGTCTTCACGCGTCCTTCGAGGCACTCGGGGAAGCCGGTGAGGTCCGCGACCTCGGTGACCGGAATATCGAGGGCGGCGATGAAGGCCGCGGAGCCGCCGGTCGAGACGAGGGCGACGCCCTGCTCATGCAGGCCCCGAACCAGCTCCTCCAGCCCGGTCTTGTCATAGACGGAGATCAGGGCCCGGCGGACCGGCCGGATGTCCTGGCCGGGGTCGGGTGGGGTGACGGTACTGCTCACGAGTGCTGCGTTCCTTCGCCGTATGCCGGGGCACCCAGGCGGGCGATGCACCCGGCGCCTACTCCCCGGTGGTGTCCCACCTGCGCCAGTTGTCCTTTGTCGCCTCCGATCCTACGTGCGTCGGGCCGTTCCCTGCGTTCGCCGAGGTCACGCCGGGCCTTGGGCGGCGCATTAG
>NZ_DAOQZV010000353.1:0-2283 GCF_035343835.1 Nostocoides sp.
GAAGCGGAGCCGGCGCGGCCTGCTCGCCGCCGTCCTCGCGGTGCTCCTCATCGCGGCGGGTGGGATCGCCGCCTATCTGACCATCGGGCCGGGCGCACCCACGACGGTCCCGACGCTGGCCGGGCTCTCGGTCGCGGACGCTCATACGGCACTCGACCGGGCACACCTGAAGGCCAAGGACGTCCAGGCGTTCAGCGAGGACGTCGCCTCGGGGATCGTGATCTCCGCCAAACCCGACAAGGGCGCCGAGTTGCGGCGAGGGCAGACGGTTAACCTCACCGTCTCCAAGGGGCAGGAGCGCTATCTGGTGCCCACGCTGGCGGGCGCCTCCAAGGCGACGGCGACGGCGCGCCTGGCGAAGGTCAACCTCGAGTTGGGCCCGATCACGCAGGCCTACTCCGACACGGTGGCCAAGGGGCGGATCATCTCCTCCGACCCCAGCGAGGGCGCATCGGTCAAGCGCGGCACCCCCGTCTCGATCGTGATCAGCAATGGGCCGCAGCCCTTCGATGTGCCCGACTTCCGGGGGATGTCCCTCGCGGACGCCCAGACCCTGGCCGAGCAAAGCGGCTTGACCCTGACCGAGGGTGACACCGTGTTCTCGACCGAATACGACAAGGACACGGTGGCGGCCCAGGACCCGGCGGTCGGCGGCCAGGTCGTCAAGGGCGACACCGTCACGATCGCGATGTCCAAGGGCCCCGAGATGGTCAACGTCCCGAGCGTCTTCCGGATGAGTGAGGCCAAGGCCGTGGCCACGCTCAAGGCAGCCGGCTTCGACGTCAAGGTCGACCGCTTCCTCGGCGCGCCGCTGGACATGTGCACCGGCCAGACGCCCCCCGGCGGCACCAAGGCCCCCAAGGGCAGCACCATCACCATCACGATCGTCTAGGCGATGGCCGCGACGTCGACCCGGCGGACGACCCTGCTCGCCACCGGACTGCTGGTGCTGATGACGGCGACCTGGGGGTCGACCTTCTTCCTGATCCGCGACTTGGTGCAGCACGTGCCGTCGGCCGACTTCCTGTTCGTCCGGTTCACGATCGCCGCCATCGTCATGGCGGTCGTCTTCCGCGCGCAGATCCTGGCCCTGCCCCGCCGGCAGCTGCGACTCTCGCTGCTGCTGGGCGCACTGTACGGCTGCGCCCAACTCCTGCAGACCACGGGCCTGGAGCACACCTCGGCCTCGGTCTCCGGCTTCGTCACCGGCGCGTATGTCGTGCTCACCCCGATCTGCGGGGCAGTGATCCTGCGCAAGCGCATCCCTGGCGCCCTGTGGGTGGCCGTGCTGCTGGCCACCGTGGGTCTCGGCGTGCTCTCGCTGCGCGGCTTCGCCGTGGGGCAGGGCGAAGGCCTGACGCTGGCGGCGGCGCTGCTCTATGCCTTGCACATCGTCGGCCTCGGCCAGTGGTCGACACCGGCTCAGGCCACGGGGATGGCCAGCGTCCAGGCGGGCGTCATCGCCGCGGTCTGCCTCGTGGCCGCGCTCCCGGGCGGCATCACGCTGCCGGCGACCGGCGGGCAGTGGGCATCGCTGCTCTATATGGCGCTGGTGGCCGGGGCCTTCGCGCTTTGGGCGCAGACCTGGGCGCAGGCCCACCTCGACGCCACCCGGGCGGCCATCATCATGACCACCGAGCCGGTCTTCGCCGCTCTGTTCGCCGTGCTCTTCGGTGGGGAATCCGCGACCTCGCGCATGCTCCTGGGCGGCGCCCTCGTCCTCGCGGCGATGTATCTCTCCGAACTCTCCGGCCGCACCCACCCGCCCGCCGACCCGCGCTCCGCCGAGGCCCTGCACCACGACGCCCCTTGAGCGCACCGACCCCCTGTTCCTAAACTCTGCTAGGACACCCTCCGCAGTTCTCCGCTCCTTCGGCCCACGCAGAGCGTGGGACCCAGCTCCAATACTTCGCGGGGACCCCGTCCGTCCGTGGTTTCGATAACAGGGCGTAGCAGCATTTAGGTGACCTCCAACAGGGTCTGCCCTGCTCGACGTCCCCGAAGGTGTGCTGAGTCCGGGGTGTCAAGGGCCATTGAGACCTGCCCGGTGACGGTCAGAGACTGTCCGACGAACGGTGTAACTGGCCCGACACGCCAACGAGGTTGGCGGGAAAGGTCAGTGATGACCGAGACACCGCCGAGCGTGAGCTCGATGCCGAAGGAAGCGAAGAAGACCAGGAGGTTTCCCGTTCGGATACCGAGCGGGCTGCGGTGCGGGAGTTGGTCATGGCCGCCCGCGGCCGCGGTGAGGACCTGACCGGCCCGAACGGGCTGTTGAAGGTC
>NZ_DAOQZV010000354.1:0-2275 GCF_035343835.1 Nostocoides sp.
CGCGGGCGTGGCCGGCGGGCGCTTCTGGGTGGCCACCGACGCGCCGGCGCTGTGGGCCACGCCGCGACTGGGGCTACCCGCCGGTAGGTGAGTCAGGGCGGGCGCTCTAGCGCCCGTTTCGTCACACCTACCGCGCGGTAGCCGCTCAGGCGTAGGTGCCGACCAGTTGGACCGATCCGCCGTGCACACCCTTGGCGCCCCGGACGACCTCGACGGCGGCGTCGACTGCTGCGTCGGCCTCGTGGGTGACGCGTCCCATTGCCCAGGTCCGTATGCCGCGGGCCTCCAGCAGCGTGACCGCTGCGTCGACGGCGGGCTCGGGCACCAGGGCGACGAACCCGACGCCCATATTGAGCGTGCGCTCGAGGTCGAGCTGCGGCACCGAGCCCAGGGCGCCGATGGTCGTGAACACCGCGGGCGGCGTCCAGGTGGTCCGGTCCAGCCGCGCGTGCAGCCCGGCCGGCAAGACGCGGGCCAGGTTCGCCACCAGCCCGCCACCGGTGACATGCGAAAGCCCGTGGACCCCGCCCCCCGCCACTACGGCGGGGTCACGGATCAGGTCGAGGAGGTCGGCGGCATACACCCGGGTGGGGGTGAGCAACTCCTCCCCGAGTGTGCGCCCGAACTCGGGCACGTCCCGGTCCAGTTGCCAGCCGGCGGCGCCGATCACCCGCCGGACCAGCGAATAGCCGTTGGAGTGCAGGCCCGAGGAGGCGAGCCCGAGGACGACGTCACCGGCCGCCACGCGATCGGGGCCGAGGACATCGGCATACTCCACCACGCCGGTGGCGGCGCCGGCCACGTCATAATCGTCGACGCCCAAAAGTCCCGGGTGCTCGGCCGTCTCGCCGCCGACCAAGGCCACGCGCGCCTGCTCGCACGCCCGGGCGATGCCGCCGACGATCGCGGCGATCCGCTCGGGCACCACGCGTCCGCAGGCGATGTAGTCGGTCATGAAGAGCGGTTCGGCCCCGCAGACGACGATGTCGTCGACCACCATGCCGACGAGGTCGAAGCCGATGGTGTCGTGGCGATCGAGAGCCTGGGCGATGGCGACCTTGGTGCCGACCCCGTCGGTGGACGTCGCGAGGATCGGCCGCGTCATCCGGGCGATCGCCGAGGCGTCGAACATCCCGGCGAAGCCGCCGAGCCCCCCGACCACCTCCGGACGGGTGGCTCGCGCGACGGCCGCCTTCATCAACTCGACGGCCTTGTCACCCGCCTCGACGTCGACGCCGGCGGAGGCATAAGTGATCTGTTCGCTCACCGGCCCAGTATCGCGGTCTCCCCGTCGGGCCCGGACAGTGCGTCCAGCAGGATCGGGTCACGTGCGCGCCCCTCGCCGGGCACCCACGTGCCCGCGCGGCCAGACCGCACGCACTGATCCCAGGGCCCACCCGGGACATGGTCCCGATCCGGTGGGCGAGGCTGCGGCCTACGCTCGCGGGCATGACCCCGCTCGCGCAGATGTCCGCCGTCGAGACCGCCGCCTCCCTGCGCGCCAGGACCTTGTCGGCTGAAGAGGTCGTCGCAGCGGCGCTGGAGCGAGCGGAGGCGGCGCAGGCGGCATACAACTGTTTCGTCGCGATTCGACGGCAGGAGGCGTTGACCGAGGCGCGCGCCATCGACGCCGGCGGTCCCGGGCACGACGGCCCGCTCGCCGGAGTTCCGCTGTCGCAAGACCGAGTTCGACGTCGCGGGCCTCGTCACGACGCTCGGCGGGCGCGGCAACACCACTCCGGCGCAGGCGGACAGCGAGATGGTCCGCCGGCTGCGGGCGGCGGGGGCGGTGGTGATCGGGACAACGACGATGCCGGAGTTCGGCCAATTCCCGTTCACCGAGTCGGTGGCGTTCGGGGTGACGCGCAACCCGCGGGACATCAGCCGCTCGCCCGGTGGGTCGTCCGGCGGCACCGCGGTGGCGCTCGCCGCCGGGGTCGCGCCCATCGGGCTGGGGGCGGACGGTGGCGGATCGATCCGCGTCCCGGCCGCGTGCACCGGCGTGGTCGAACTCAAGACCAGCCGTGGCCGGGTCAGTCCGGCGCCGCTGACCGATCACTGGCTCGGCCTGGTCACGTTGGGCGGGTTGACGCGGACGGCCGCCGATCACGCCATGCTCCTGGACGCCATCGCCGGCTCTCTCCCGGCGGATCGTTGGCAGTTGCCGAATCCGCAGGAGCCGTTCGCGCTCACCGCCGCGGGTGACCCGGGCCCGCGGCGGATCGCCTGGACGACGCGGTCGGTGACGCCGGGCCGACCCGCAGGTCGCGGCCGC
>NZ_DAOQZV010000355.1:0-2273 GCF_035343835.1 Nostocoides sp.
CTAGCAGAGGTTAGGTCACGTACAGCAGGTTCGAACGTGCTCGAGGTGACCTAAACCCTGCTAGCAGAGGTTAGGGCGCCTCCACTACGGCCTACCCTGTTCGAACGTCACCCAGCAAGCGCTGAGTGGGTCAGCGGCGGACCTCGGCGCCCCAAATCCGGTCGATGTAGTCGCGCATTGCGCGGTCGGAGGAGAAGAAGCCGCACCGGGCGACGTTGAGGATCGCCGAGCGCGACCAAGCGTCTTGATCGCCGTATGCCGCATCCACCCGCGCCTGCGCGTCCAGGTACGACTGGAAGTCGGCCAGCACGAGGTAGCGATCGTTGGCGAGCAGGTCGCCGACGATCGGGCCGACCACCGAACGGTCACCGTCGGTGAAGTGCCCGCTCGCGATCAGGCCGATCGCTCGGCGCAGGGTGGGATTGGACTCGAAGTAGGACCCCGGGCTGTAGCCCTGCCGCTGCAAGTCCGCGACCTCCGGCTCGGTCAGACCGAAGAGGAAGAAGTTCTCATCCCCGACGAGCATTCGGATCTCGACATTCGCCCCGTCGTCGGTCCCGATCGTCAACGCGCCATTGAGGGCGAGCTTCATATTGCCCGTGCCCGATGCCTCCTTGCCGGCCAACGAAATCTGCTCCGACAGATCGGCGGCAGGTATGATCCGCTCGGCGAGGGTGACGTTGTAGTTGGCCGGGAAGACCACCTGCAGGCGCCCGCAGACCCGCTCGTCGGCGTTGACGACGGCGGCGACCCTGTTGATCAGGTGGATGATTTCCTTGGCCATTCGATAGCCCGGAGCCGCCTTGGCACCGAAGATGACGACGCGTGGCGTGACCTGCTCGGGTGTCACTTCGCCGGAGATGATCGACTCGTAGGTCGTGACGATGTGCAGGAGTTTGAGCAGTTGACGCTTGTACTCGTGCAGCCGCTTGACCATCACATCGAAGAGATGGTCGGTCGGCAGCACGAGATCTCCGGTGCGCAGGGCAATGCCGGCGAGCCTCTCCTTGTTGGCGCGTTTCGCGGCGCGGAACGCTTCTCGGAAAGCCGGGTCGTCGGCATACGGCTCCAACTCGCGCAACTTCTCCAGGTCGCGCACCCAGCCGTCGCCGATGGTCGAGGTGATCAGGTCGGCGAGCGGCCGGTTCGCCATCCGCACGAAGCGGCGTGGCGTGACGCCATTGGTGACATTGGTGAACTTCTCCGGCCACAGGCGGGCGAAGTCGACGAGCACCTTCTCGCGCAGCAAGGTCGAGTGCAGTTCGGCGACGCCGTTGACCTTCGTCGCGGCGACCGCGGCGAGGTGCGCCATGCGGATGCCCTTGAAGGGGGCCTCAGCGACGATCGACATCGCACGGACCCGCAGCTCGTCACCCGGATAGGTGGCTCGGACCAGGTCGAGGAATTGGTCGTTGATGCCGTAGATGATCTCCAGGTGCCGCGGCAGCAACCGCCCGACGAGGTCTGCCGGCCACACCTCCAGGGCCTCCGGCAACAGCGTGTGGCAGGTGTAGGCAAAGCAGCGGGAGGTGATCGACCACGCCTGATCCCAGTTCATGCCGTGCTCGTCGAGCAGGATCCGCATCAGCTCCGGGATGGCGATGACCGGGTGAGTGTCGTTGAGCTGGAAGATGATCTGCTCGGGCAGACGCGTCAAGTCGAAGTCCTCGGGCAGCGTCCCGTGGAGATAGTCGTTGATCGAACAGGCGACGAAGAAGTACTGCTGCTGCAAGCGCAACTCGCGCCCCTGCGGCGTCGAATCCTCGGGATAGAGAACCTTCGAGATGTTCTCGGCGAAGGTCTGTGCGCGGACCGCATCGACATAGTCCCCGGAGTTGAAAATCTCCAGATCGAAAGCGCTGGTCGCCTCCGCGCTCCACAACCGCAAGGTGTTGGCGACGCCATTGCGGTAGCCCGGCACCATGTAGTTGTAGGGAATTCCCCGCACGCTCCAGCCGGGGACCCAGCGGCGTCGCTCGCGACCGGAGTCATCGGCATACGTCTCGGTATGGCCGCCGAAACTGACCCGCACGGCGCGATCGGGGTTGGGGAATTCCCACGGCGCGCCGAGAGCGAGCCAGTTGTCGGGCGCCTCGACCTGCCGCCCGTCCGGTGTGAAGACCTGGGTGAAGATGCCGTATTCATAGCGAATGCCGAAGCCGATGCAGCTGACGTCCATGGTGGCCAGCGAGTCGACGAAGCACGCCGCCAAGCGGCCGAGGCCGCCATTGCCGAGGCCTGGTTCGACCTCTTGGGCGCGCAACTCGTTCAGA
>NZ_DAOQZV010000356.1:0-2266 GCF_035343835.1 Nostocoides sp.
CGCAAGGCAGCGGGCCCCGCGCGGATGTTCGCCTGGCTCGCGACCCTCCTGCTCGCCGCGGCCGTGATCATGCGGGGCGCGTCGGTGCACCGGCCCCCGCTGGGCAATCTCTACGAGTTCGTGACGGCCGCGTCGCTGGTGGTCATGCTGGCGTTCTGTCTGTGGGGCCTGCGTCGCAATGTCGACTGGCTCGGCGTCTTCGTGACGGCTCCGGTGTTGCTCATGCTCGGGATGGCGGTGACGCTGTGGTACACCGAGGCGGCCCAGCTGCTGCCGTCCCTGCGGTCCTACTGGCTGGTCATCCATGTCACGGTAGCGACGATCTCGGTCGGTGTCTTCACGCTCGCCGCCATGGTCACCGTGCTCTATCTGCTCGCCGACCGGGCCGAGGCCAAGGCGGCGGCGGGGACTCCCGGCACCGGTATGGGTGCCCGGTTGATGCGGGTGCTACCCCGCGCCCGCGAGCTGGAGCGCCTCTCCTACGCCCTGCACGTGATCGCCTTCCCGCTGTGGACCTTCACCTTGATCGCCGGGGCGATCTGGGCGCGGCAGGCCTGGGCGTCCTACTGGAACTGGGACCCCAAGGAGGTCTGGACCTTTATCATCTGGGTCGTCTACGCCGCCTATCTGCACGCCCGGGCGACGACCGGCATCAGCAAGCAGCGCGCCGCTTATATCGCGCTCGCCGGGTTCGGCTGCATCATCGTCAACTACTCGATCGTCAATATGTACTTCGTCGGTCAGCACAGCTATTCGGGGCTCTAGATGGTCCGCTACACCCTCCTGCGTTTCCTCGTCTTCTTCGGCTGCCTGGCCCTGCTGTGGCTGGTCGGGCTCCGGGCGCACGATCAGCGGCCCTGGCTGCTCGTCGGCGCCGCCGTGCTGTCGACCGTGATCTCGTACTTCGCGCTGCGGCCCTTCCGGGAGCAGACCATCGAGAATCTCACCCGGCACGCCGAAGCGCGCGCCGCGCGGCATGGGGCAACAGATGAGGAGATCGAGGACCGCGTCGTGCAGGACTCGGACGCCGACTTCCGCTGACCACGTCGGTCTTTTGGTCGCGCGGTGCTGCCAACGGCCCGGGGGGGCTGATCCGCCCCCGCGGCTGATCGCCCGTGGCGGCTGCGATCGCGTGGTCGGCCGCGATCACCCGGCCGCAACTCCTCCACTGGCGAGGGCGTGATCGCGCCACGGCGACTGATCGCCAGGCGCGCTGATTCTCAGGCGCGACGGGCGGCCAGCAAGGTCGCAAGCACACCGAGCGCGAGGACTTGGGTCAGCGCGACCGCAATGACCAGTCCGGTGGAGGGCCGAGGTGGCGATCACGTGCAGAGTGGTCAGGTGATAGCCGAGCACCCCGAAGGTGACCAGGCCGCCCGTGGTCAAGCTGGTGGCCACGGCATACGTGACGAAGGCGCGCGGCAGGTTGCCGCCGGTGGCGGCCGCGATCCACCCGCGGCCGGGCCGCGGTGGTGGGTCCGAGTGGGTGGCTGCTGATGTGGGAGGGAGAGCCGGCGTGGTCGATGAGCCGGGTGCGGCCGCGGTCCCGGGGTGATTGCGGGTCGGGCCGGTGCGCCGAGGTCGGGCGCCGCGCGGCGCAGGTAGGCCAGCAGGATCAGGGCGAGGGCACCGAGTACGGCGAAACCCGGCCACAACGTCCCGGCACCGGCGATGACGGCGGCGACCAGCAAGGGCCCGGCGAAGGCGCCTGTCTGATCCAGCGCCTTGTGCACCCCGAACCCGCGGCCGCGAGCGAGGCTCCCGGCGGCGTCGGCGAGGAGGGCGGATTTCGCCCGGGCTGCGGATGGCCTTGCCGGTGCGTTCGAGCAGGATGAGCACGATGGCCGCCGCGAGGCCGGCGGCGCCAAGTCTCGGCGCGACGGCCAGCAGGGGCACGGCCATGCAGGTCAGGGCCTAGCCGGCGATCGTCAGCGGTCAGTAGCGCGCCGTCCGGTCGGCGAGCGGGCCGAAGGCCAGGCGCAGGACGAGCGCGGCCGCTTCACCCGCCCCGGTGACCAGGCCCACAACCGCAGCACGTGCACCAAGCGCGGCCAGCGCGGGGCCGTAGACGGAGCGAGCGCCCTCGTAGACCATGTCCGCCGAGAGGCTGACGACGCCCAGGCCCCAGACCAGCCGCCAGGGGGACGGCCGCGCCGAGGTGGGCGTGCCGGCGCGGGTGGACTCACGGACCGGAGGCCTAAGCCGCGAGCAATCGCGTTCCGACCGGCCACGGCCGGGCCATTCCGCGCGCCGGCCCCCATTCTCG
>NZ_DAOQZV010000357.1:0-2251 GCF_035343835.1 Nostocoides sp.
GGCGGTCGCGTCCGCGACGCTGCCTCAGACGTCACCTCCGCTGCCCCCACCGGCTCGGCACGCGGAACGAGCGTTCCGGGCACCGGCCGGGCAGCCGCACGGGCGCGCAACGCCGCGGACGTGGCATCCAGATTGCCGCGCTCCGGGGAGCGCCAACCCGGCCGCGCGCCCGCCTCGGATGACGCGGGCGCGCTCGACGGTGCAGCAGCCAGTTGGCGCTGCTCCGGTCCGGGGGACGCCAGCATCACATTGGCCACCCGGACGCCGTCAAGTGTCTTGGTCAGGACGAGTTCGATGGTCGCCAGGGATGTCGTGACCGCCCAGCGGACTAGTCCGTTCACAAATGTCTCCTCGTCAAAATGAAATGCCGTGACCTGGGTCGAGCCTAAACGCGTTCTTGCGGCCAGGCCACGAGCCGCCTCGCCTCGTGTCGAGCCCTATCAGGCGCGATCGGGCAGGGACGCAGCCAGGGAAGCGGCACGATCGGTGGGCAAGCCCGCGTCCACCGCGGCCCAGATCGCCGCGAGCCCCGCCCGCCCCACAGCAATATCCGGACCGCCGCAGGCGACCAGCACACGGTCCCCATCGACGCGGACCGTCGCACCGTCGCACGCCCACCCGTCCGGCGTGGGGGTGGGTGCGGCATACGGCTCGATGAGTCCGCGCAGGTCGCTGACCACGAACTTCGGCCGCTCGGCGACCGGCGCAAGGGACGCGTCCCGGATGCCGTGCACACCGGTCAGCACCAGCAGCGAGTCCATCCCTGCCGCCGTGGCCCCGGCGATGTCGGTCTCCAGACGATCACCGACACCCAGCACAGCCGCGGGTTCGATGCCCAGGACAGCCGAACTCATCAGGTACAACGGCGCCTGCGGCTTGCCCACGACTACCGGCTCGGCACCGCTCGCAATCGCCACACAGCGCACCAGCGAGCCATTGCCCGGGGCGATGCCGCGATCGGTCGGGAGCGTCAGATCGTCATTCGTCGCGACCCAGAGCGCCCCCGACTCGATCGCGTATGCCGCCTCAGCCAGATCCGCGGCGCACACGCGCGGCCCGTATCCCTGCAGCACGGCCACCACGCCGTCGCCCGTGGACTCGACGGGCTCGAAGCCCGCGGCGCGCAGGGCGATCGCGACTCCTGACCCGCCGACGGCGAGGACCTTAGAGCCCGACGGAACGCGCTTCGCGATGGCCGCCGCCCCGGCCATGGAACTGGTCACGACGTGCTCAGCGTTGGCGGTGAGTCCGAAGGAGGTCAAGTGAGCGGCGACCTCATCGGGAGTGCGTGAGGCATTGTTGGTCGCGTAGACCACCGGGGTCGGCAATCCACCGAGCACGTCAACGGCATAGGGCACCGGATCCGGACCGCGGTAGACGACTCCGTCGAGGTCGCAGACAATCCCACGGTAGCCCGCCAGCGGCGTCGCGTCGGCGGTCACGCCTGCGCCCACCCGTCCTCATCGACATCGTCATCCAGATCGGTGAAGACCAAACCATCGAGTTCGTCAAGTCGTTCTGCCGCATCGGTTTCCAGGTCGTGGTCCAGCTCCGCAACCTTGCCGAACCACGTGCGGGCGCTCGCATGATCACCGCGCGCGGCCAGCGCATCGGCGTAGGCGTAGTAGAGCCGGGCACTCCAGGGACGCACGGGGCCACCGATGCCGCGCTCCAATCCGAGCACCGCCGCATCGAGCTGGCCGAGGTCGCGGCGAATGCCGGAAATGACGATCGCGAGTTCCACGCGTTCCGCGGCCGTGAGGTTCGCCGCCTCGGGGCTGTTGGCCAGCTCGAGAGCGCGCTCGGGCCGGCCCAGGCCACGTTCGCAGTCGACCATCAACGGAAGGAGGTGATCCGAACCGCTGAGGCGACGCACCGTGCGGAACTCTGCGAGGGCGCGTGCGAAGTCGCCCAGCCGATAGGCGACCATGCCCAGGGCTTCTCGCGCCGCTGGCACCCGGCCGGCGCGCCGGACCGCGGTCTCGGCGTGCGCCAGGGCACCGTCGAGATCTTCCGCCTGCAGCAACAAGGCCACCATGACCAGGTGCTGCGCAACCCCGTCCGCGTTCTCCTTCGACAGTGTCCGCAACTGTCCCCGCACATCGCGATCGAGTTCGGCACCGGTGACGCCTTCGGCAATGGCCGGCTCGGGCAGGCGCCGCTTGGTCGGCACGAGGCGTGGACCGAGCCCCCGTGCGCCGCGGTCACCATCGGGCCGTGGCCCCTCCCGGCGGTCGCCGCCGGTCCGGTC
>NZ_DAOQZV010000358.1:0-2229 GCF_035343835.1 Nostocoides sp.
CGGAAGAGCAGGCTGTAGCCGATCTGGCCGGCGGCGCCGGTGACGGCGACCTTGACGGGAGTGCTCACTATCGATCCTTCCGGTGGGACGAGGACGTATGCCGCGTGCTCCCGGGCGTGGCGACCCGGCGCGGTTGGATACGTCCGACGCTAGCAGTGGGGCCTACCGTTGGCGGATGCCGCCCGCCTCCCGGAAGCCGGACCCGCGAGTGACCTCGGCCACGCGGTCCGTGCGACCGCTCGCGATCACCGCGGCCGTGGCCACCGTCTCGACGATCGCGCTCGTGCTCGCCGTTGAACGCGGCTGGCTTGGCCCTGACGTGGGCCGCGGGAGTGGCTTTTGCGAATGGTCCTTCCGCGCCTTGGTCGATCCAGCCAGTCGAGTCGTGCGCCAGCCCGCCAACACCTTCTCCAACCTCGGTTTCGTCCTTGCCGGCCTGGCCATCGCCTGGCGCGCCGACCGCCGCGAGCGGCTGGGTCCGACTCTCGCTGCCCGCCCCGGGCTGGTGATCGCCCTCGCCGTCGTCGTCACGCTGCTCGGGCCCGCCAGCGCCGCCATGCACGCGACCCAGAGCGATCTTGGCGGGCAACTGGACATGCTCTCGATGTACCTCATCGCCGCGCTCGTCCTGGCGTATGCCGTCACACGCCTCCGCCACGGGGGCACCGGGACGTTCGTCGTGACTTTTGCCGTGGCCGTCGCGCTGTCCGAGATCGCCGACCGGACGGGCGGACCGATCCCGGTGCTCATGCATACCGGCAATCTCGCCTTCGCGACGGTGCTGCTCGTCGCGGTGGGAATCGAGATCGTCCTCGCGCGCCGCGGGGAGGGTGTCGGCCTGCGCTGGGGTGCGGCGTCCTTGGCCGCCTTCGGGCTGGCCTTCGGGATCTGGAATCTCGGGAAGTCCGCTCAGCCCTGGTGCGATCCCGACTCGCTGCTGCAGCCCCATGCCGCGTGGCATGTGCTGTGCGCGCTGGCCGCCTATGCGCTCTTCTGCGGCTACGCGGGGGAGCCGGACCGCCCACAATAACCGTATGCCGATCCCCGACTTCGTCCGTGACCTGCGCGATCGCGTGGGCCACGACCTCCTCCCGCTCGTGGGCGTCACCGGCGTGATCCGCAATCCGGCCGGCGAGATCCTGCTCGCCCGGCGGACAGACAGCGGGGAGTGGGCTCCGCCCAGCGGCATCGTCGAGCCCTTCGAGCCGCCGGCCCGCGCCATGCTGCACGAGATCCGTGAGGAAACCGGCGTCACCGTCAGTGTCGATGCGCTGGTCGCCCTCGACACCAGCGACCTGATCACCTACCCCAATGGGGATCGTGCCGTCTATACGCAGTTGATCTTTTCCTGCACCTATCTGAGTGGCTCGGCGGGCGTGAGCGATGACGAGAACGATGCGATCGGCTGGTTCGCCGCAGAGGCGTTACCGCCGTTGAGCGCGGCGTGGCGACGGCGAATCGATCATGCTTTCACCTCCTCGGGCCGGACGTGGTTCGGTCGTTAGCTACATGTGTTCAGCGCGACGTCGCGCGGTCTGGCGGATCAGACCCAGTCCACGGCGGAGACGGCGCGCCCGGCCGCGGGCGCGTGATCGTCGCCCAGCCGCAGCCCACTCCTGCGGAGTGTGTGCTTTGTCCATCGAGATGTCCCAAAATGCCCGGAGCACAATTCGTGGGCGCTCGTGCCACGGTCTGCTCGCGAGCCGATTGGAGCCATACCATCCCGGCTTGACCGCCGGATTTGCGGCCTCGATTCCAGTGTGCGAGCTCGGCTGGATATCGCGCGTCCACCGCCCCGAACGGAATTTCACATGCGGCCAGTGAGGCCCGAAAAGGCTCCAGGGCGCCAAGCCGGCGGGCTGCCTCGGCCAGTCTGTCCCTCTCCGTGGGGAGCAAGGCTGCCCAGGCAGGAGTGAAAGACAATCGCGCTTCGGATTCGCGGTCTTGAGGGACATCGCGAAGCGCGTGGAGAGCAAGGATGATGGCATGGTCCACGCGGTCGAGACAGGGCACGGACTGGTGGGCAAGATTGACTGCGTCGTGTCGGCTCCAGACCTCATCGAAGACGTGCCTGGGCGCCCCCAGGAGGCCCGGAAAATTGACGTGCACATCGACCGTGCAAGGCCAGCCGGGAATGACGACGGCGACTGCATGAAGGCCCAAGCCCAGGGAGTCCGATCCCGGCCCGAAGAAGCGCTTCCAACCTAGTCCGTCCAAGAGGCTGATGGC
>NZ_DAOQZV010000359.1:0-2204 GCF_035343835.1 Nostocoides sp.
GGATGACCCGGTCGGTGCTGCGCTGATAGTTCGCGAAGTCCGGCGCCTCCGTGGCGATGCGTTCCCAGACCTCATCGCGCTCCGCTCGCGGGAGGGTGGTCGGCGTGACCGTGAAGGTGGCAGCACCGACACGCAACCGCACCTGGTCGGGGTGGGCGCGCAGGTTGTGCAGCCAGGCTGGGTTCTGCGGTGAGCCAGTGAGGCTGGCGACCACGAGCCAGGAGTCGGGGCTATCGGTGAAGAGGCGTAGCGGCACGGTCCGTTCCGCCCCACTCTTGGCGCCGATCGTCGTCAGACAGCCCAGGGGTGTCTTGCGTAGTTTCATCACCTGCTCGACGGGTGGCCGGACGCCTGACGGAGCATCCGACCCCGGGTTGCGCGGTCAACCGGTCGCGGTGAAGGCTGGCCCCGTGGACAACGAGATGTTCGCCTCGCGCCGGGAGCGAGTGCTCACCGCCATCCGGACGAGCACGCGGCCGCTCGATGACGTCGAGCTCTCCAGGCGCAGTGGCGTGCGTCCTCGGCAGACGGTCAACACCATCTGCCATGCGCTCGCCACCGAGGGAATCATCGAGCGCCTCACCGGCCCGCACGGGTTGATCGTCAACCGATTGATCTCCGGCCCCGACGACCTGAGCGCGTCGATGCTCGACCTCGACCTGCCTGCGCCAGTCATGCGCGCACCGGCCCGCGCGCGAGCCACAGCACCGACGGCCGCGTCGAACGGAGATGTCATCGGCCAGCTCGGGCGGCGCCTCGGTCTCGATCTCGCGCCGCGCCGCATCAGTCATCCCAGCGGCGCCCAGGTGGGGATCGACGGCGTCGCGACCGACAACTCGGTGCTGGTGCAGGCCTGGACAGCTGCGGGCCCGGCGACCCCCGCGCAGCGCGCGGAGTTGGTCGCCGAAGCCGTCAAGCTCTTCTGGATCGGCCGGGTGGTCACCCCGATGCCCCGGCGACTGCTCATCTGCGCCGTCGACCCCGAGGCCATCGCCCACCTGACGCCACGCTCGTGGCAGACCCGCGCCATCGCCGACCTCGGTGTCGAAGTCGGCCTCCTTGCTCGCCTCTGAGTGAGAGGGTGGGGCCATGGCGGGCGACCACGCACCTGACCATGGCGAGGGCCACGCCGAAGGCAGCGAACTGGGCGAGATGGACGCGCGGGGCCGTGACCTGGAGACTCTCCTAGTCGCTCGCGGCCGGGACGTCCCGTCTGCGTCCACCCGACGCCCCAGCGCGGTTCGCCGGACGGCCAGGCCATCACCGTGGCGTGACGGCACCCGCGGGTCAGCTCGACGCCGGGACGAGTGGAAGACCACCCAGACGGCGAATCCGAACGCTACGCCTTGCCACAGGGTGATTCGTGGGTAGTACTGGGCGACCACGCAATAGAGCACGCCGAAGCCGATCGCGAACGCGAAGTGGATGATGAAGGAGTAGATCGGCAAGTCGTTGCCGTTGAAGGTCACCGTGGTGTGGACCGTGTCAGCGTTCAGGCCGAGTTGCTCGAGGAGCTTCTGCGGGCGTCGCATTCCATTCGGGTGTGCGCGGCGGGGACGGCACCGCCCACAAACTCTCGGTTAACTCATCCCGGCGCGGCCAGGAGGCGAACCCCGTTGTCCCATAGGACGGCTCGCAGCCAGTCACGCCCGAGGTCAAGGCGCTCGATCGCTTCCAACTGGTGGAGATAGGGGTAGGGGATATTCGGGAAGTCGCTGCCGAGCACGATCCGGTCGCCGAGATCGCCCAGACGCGGCAGTAGGTCCCGCGGAAGCGGCATCAGCGCCTCGGTGAAGTCGGTGAAGGCCATCGTGGTGTCGAGGTGGACATGAGGATGGGCAGCAGCGATGTCGAGGAATTCCGCATACTCCGGCATCCCGAGGTGTGCGATCACCAGTGTCAGTCGCGGGTGACGTGCGAGCACCGTGCGGATGGGGTCCGGACCGGTATACCGACCGGGCTCCGGCCCGCTCCCCGCGTGGATGACGACGGGGATGCCGCGTTCTGCGAGCAGACCCCAAACGGGGTCGAGCACCGGATCGGCCGGATCGAAGCCCCCGACCTGGACGTGCACCTTGAACGCTTCCGCACCCGCATTCACGGCTTCCAGCACGTATGCCGGTGCCCCCGCCTCCGCATAGAAGGTAGCCGTGTGCGCGCAATCCGGTGTGCGAGAAGCGAACTCGGATGACCAGGAGTTAAGC
>NZ_DAOQZV010000360.1:0-2196 GCF_035343835.1 Nostocoides sp.
GTCTTGGCCGGCGCGGCCTTGGCTGCCCCGGTCGTGGCCGGCGCGGCCTTGGCTGCCGCGGTCTTGGCGGACGCGGCCTTGGTAGTCCGGGTGGCCGCAGCCTTGGTGGGGGCCGTCTCGGGCGTGGCTACCGACGCCTTCGCGGTCGCCGACTTCGCAGCGGTCTTGACCGCGCTGCGGCGCGCCGACTTGGCCGGGGCCGCAACGACGACCTCGATCCCCTGCTCCTCCACGGCCCGGACGACGGCCTTGAGTCGTTGCTGGGTCACGCCGGCATCGGCCATGGCGTTCTTGAGGTCCTCGCCGGTCACCGAGCCGGCGGTGCGGCCCTTGCGAACCAGGTCTTGGAGGGCGGCATGGGTGAATTCGCGAGGCAGCTCGGAAGCGGGTGCGGACGTTCGTGGCACTTGCGGCACGACACCTTTCGCAGGGGAGAAATCGTGGTCGTCGCAGACAGGGTGAAGGCACCCGCGACGGGTGAAGCTTGCTGTGGTTGGGTTCCCAGGTGATCCGCGCACCGAGGGGAAGAAGATGGTGAGCCTGGCACGCGCGGACCGCTGTCGTCATTATAAAACGGCGCACCGGGGTTCGCGTATTCCGGTGGGCAATCTGCCCACTGCTGCGCCATGATCCGGATCGCTGCTCGCCCACGCGACGGCGCTGAAGCCGCGCGAGACCCGCTCGATGCGCTCTCGCGTCGCCTGTTCCGTCGCTGCGTCAGTCGGCCTTGACGGCCAGCACCGCGCAGGGGGCGTCGAGCAGGATGCGCTGCGCATTCGAGCCGAGGATAAGTTTGCCGACCGGGGTGCGTCGGCGCAGGCCGATGACAATGAAGTCGGCCTTGAGCTCCTCGGCGACCGCGATGAGGTCCTCGGCGGGCTCCATCCCGCGTACGAGTGCGCGCATCGACACATCGATGCCGTCGGCCTTGAGTTGCTCGACGAGTTGGGCGAGCTCGACCTCGGCGGGCGAGTCCGCGCCATACGCGGTGGTGTCCCGGCCGCCGCGGGCGGAATTGACGATGACCATGGGAACGCCGCGGAGCCGGCACTCCTCCGCGGCACGGGCAATAGCCGCCCGCCCCTCCTTGGTTGGCACGAAGCCGACGACGATCGACACCATTTCCTCCTTCATCGCAGGGCGGTGCCCCTTGCTCGGCCCAACCTACCCGACGCCATGGCCGTATGGCGCGTGAGGTGACACTTCCCCTGGCCCGCCCGGGCGGGCCGCTCTGGGGCGGTAACCGGGCAGGATCCCGATGCTGATCAACTGCCGGATGAGTCCGGCAAGCACGTGCCCGGGGTCCGCCAGCAGCGCCGCCTCGACAGCCGCCTGAGCCGTCATTCCGTCACCCAGCCGGCCCGCGAGAACGCTCGCCACGACGTATGGACCTGCGGACAATGGTTCCGGCGCGCGGGTCGCCAACAGCAGACACCTCGCCAGCACCAGGTGCTGGGCCTGTGGGTGAGCGACCGGAGAGTGATCGCCGACCGCTCCCGCGCCGACGGCCCGCGCGCGCAGCACCGCACCGAAAGGCAACTCGCCCAACGGCAGGATGCCCGGGGCCAGATGGGCGAGCAGCGCATCGCGGAAGTCCCGGTCGAGCAGACTGCGCGCGAGGCTGATCACCGCCTCCGGCGATGGGTTGTAGGCATCCGGCCCGTCGAGCGGCTGCGCTAGGTCGAAGAAGGCCTGCCACCAGCTCGTGGCCAGCACCGGCGTCCTTCGCTGCCGGCGACTGAGCGCCGGCAGCCGCGCTTGGAAGGCTCGGTCGGGTTCGAGACGGGCGATCGCGCTGGCGCGATCCGGCAGCACGCCGCGGCCCATCCCGACCAACTCGGCCACAGGTCCGCAATCGGCGGCAGCCACTACCGCGCGCCAACTCGATGCGCATTCCGGCTCGTCACAGCCCACGTGCGCCCAGCGGTCACCGTCAACCAGGGCCGCGAACAAGACCTCCAAGCCGGCGCGCGTCGTCAGGGCAAGGGCAGAGTCCATGGCCAGCCACCCGGCCGGCCGGGCGTCGTAGGCCACCAACACCACGGCGTCGGCACCCGCCCCAGCCGCGCGATCGAGTGCCTGGCCGAAGCCGCGATCGGCGAGGCTCGTGCGCGAGATCTCCGCGGGAATGTCGAGCCGGGCCACGAGGATCACGCCCCGCTCCCTGGTGAAGATCGCCACCAGCGAGCGCTCGGG
>NZ_DAOQZV010000361.1:0-2154 GCF_035343835.1 Nostocoides sp.
GAGGGCGCCGACGCCGGTCGGGCGGGCATACACCTCCAGGAGCACACGCGTCGCCTCGGGCGCGGCGACCGCGAACGTCACAGTGGCGCCCTCTCGGTCGACGTGGGCGCCGAGCGGCCAGGCTGCGCCCGCCCAGGAATCGGGGTCGCGCGGTGTCGGAAAGGCGGCCAGCGGCCTGAGGAAGTTCATCGGCTCATTTCGTGATCGGCGCAGCCGGCGCAGCGGCCGGACAAGGCGGTATGGGCGGGTTCGAGGACGAAGGCGTGATCGGTGCGCAGAGTTGCGGCCACCCCATCGAGCACGAGGACGGGCAGGTCGCTGATCGCGCCGCAGACCCGGCACTCGAGGTGCAGATGCGCACCCTCCCTCGCCAGGTGATAAGCGGTGGCGCCGTGGCCGAGATGGATGTGCTGCACGACGCCGACGGCCGCCAGGGCTTCGAGGCAGCGATAGATGCTGCTCAGATGCAGCGTGCCGTGATCGGCGAGAGCCTGGATCTCCTCGGCACTGAGGTGACCGGGTGTGGCGGCCAGGGCGCGCACGACCGCACGTCGCTGGCTTGTCATCCGCTCGCCCCGTTCCCGGAATCGCTCGGCCACCTCGTCGATGAGGTCGGCAACGTCCGGGTCGGTCACCCGGCAATTGTGCCTACGACTCGCACCTCGAGTCGAACACTGGCGCGAGCGGGGCCGAGGCCACGGCGAAGCCGCCCGGATCGCGCGCGCCGGACCCGGCTGGTCAGCCGGCGGGACCGGGCAATCGGGTACCCGTCGCGCGCGAGCGCAGGGCAGCCAGCAACGCGACGGCGACCAGGCCGGTGATCACCCCGAAGCCGAGCGTCGGATTCAGCGGGATGGCGATGCCGACCGCCCCACCGACCACCCAGAAGGTCTGCAGCAACGTCTCCGACCAGGCAAAGACCCGGGCCCGCTGCCGGTCCGCGACCTCCCGCTGGATGAGCGCGTCGAGGCTGAGTTTGCCCAGTTGCGAGAAGAGCCCGGCGATCAGGCCGACCGCCACGAGCGTCCATACCGAATAGAAGAAGGTGACCGCAAGCGTCGCCGCTCCGGCGAGCGCGATCAGAATGGTTGCGATGACCTCCGGAGGGGGCAGGTGGCGCCGGTTGCCGATGAAACTCCCGGAGGCATTGCCCAACCCAGCGGCTCCGGCGAAGAGCCCGAGCACCAGCGACCCGCTCATCCCCGCGATGGGGTGCACGCGCATGAGGAAGGCCATGAACAGGGTGAGAAAGCCCGAGAGCATCCGGGCACCCGTGCACACCCACAGGACGTAGCGCACCAGCACGGGCAACGCCCGCATCCGGCGCGCCGGAGTCGCGCTCTCGCCCTCGGCGAAGTCGGCCTCGCCGCGGTCGGAATCCACGCGGGCCGGCAGTCGGATGGCCAGGACGGTGCCGACGACATAGATGAGGAAGGCCGCACGCAGCGACCACTCCGGGCCGATCTTGGCCAGCGCTCCGGCGATCGCGCCGCCGGCGATCATGCCGAGCAGGCCGACGATATTGACCCGCGCATTGGCCTTGACCAGCGTGATCCCGTCGGGCAGCAGGCGAGGGACGGCGGCGGCGCGGGTCACGGCATACGACTTGCTGGCCACCAAAGCGCCGAGAGCGGCCGGGAAGAGCCAGGCCGAGTTCGTCACGAGGGCGCCGGCGAGGACCCAGCTGAGAAAGGCCCGGGTGGCCAAGGTGGTGCCGATCGCCCAGCGCCGCCCGTGTCGGAAGCGGTCCAGCAACGGCCCGATCAGGGGCGCCAGCAGCACGAAGGGCGCCATCGTCAGGGCCAGGAAGAGGGCGACCTTGCTGCGGGCCTCGTCGGTGGGCAGCGCGAAGACCGTTCCCGCGAGCGAGACCGTCAAGGCCGCGTCGCCGGCGACATTGACCGTATGCAGTTGGATCAGCCGCGCCAGGCCGCTCGCGTCCGCGCCGTCGGCCTGGGCGAAGGCCTGATAGCGGCGCGCGCCGGCCCGCGTCCCCTGGCCGATGCGGCTCGCGGGGATCGAAGTCACCGACGGCGAAGGCTACGACCTGCATCATCCGGCCGAAGCCACGCTGCAACTCAATCCATTGCCGGAACTCCTCCATTTGGAGCGCACCGCGACCGGAGTGGCATTGAGCTTTCGCGGGGTCGTCGG
>NZ_DAOQZV010000362.1:0-2144 GCF_035343835.1 Nostocoides sp.
CTGGCTGGCGGTGCTCGGGGGCTCGACCGCGGCGCGCGCGCTGACGGGCACCGGTGCGCTGCGCCCACTCGCGCAGGCGGCGTGGGGAATGGGCCTGCTCTCGCTGGCCGGCGTCCCCCTGACCGTGGGCGGCTTCTCCAAAGAGCACGTCATCGCCGTCGCTGCGTGGGTCGAGGGCGGCTCGGGGCCGGGCGCGCGCCAGGCGCTCGTGTCCGCGGCTCTGCTCGCGACGGTGGCGATGACCGCGGCCTATGCCACGCGGGCCTACGAGGTCGTGGCGGCTCCCCGGCGACTCGATGCGCACCCCGCGGCGCCGCGGGAGGCATCGGCGCTCGCGCAGCTGGTCCTCGGCGTGCTCGCCGCGGCAACCATCGGGGCGAGCCTGCTCTTCGTCACCGGTGTCCTGCCCGGAGCGAGCCTGCACTTGGGGCTACTGGTGCTCTCGATCGGGTTGATCCTCGTTGGCGTCCTCGTCGGCTGGTATCTGCGGCCCGACGATGCCAAGCCGCCCACGCGACTGATGGCCATGGCGGACAAGGGATTCGGAGCGGACACGGCATACGTCACGCTGGTGGCGAAGCCAGTGCTCGCGCTAGCGCGAGCGGTCGCCTTCGTCGACCGGGAGATCGTCGATCTGTATGTCCGGGGGGCCGGCTCGGGGACGCCCGTGCTCGCTGCGCTAGCCGGGCGCGCGCATCGCCGCGAGCGCGTCGCGACCAATCTGGTGTGGGTGTTGCTCGGGCTGCTAGCAGTCGCCGGGGTGGCGTTATGGGCCTGATTCTCATCGCTTTGCTGTTGCCGACTCTGGCCGGGGGTGGGTTAGTGGTCACGGGCCGCCGGGTGGGGGCGGGCGTGGCTTTCGGGGTTGCGCTCGTGGCGGCGCTCGGCAGCCTGGGGGCCACCTGTGCAGCGGTCGCGACCTCGGCCAGCGTGGACCGCCCGTGGATCGAGGCACTGGGCGTGCACCTGGCGCTCGGGTCGGACTCGATCAGCGCGCCGCTGCTGGTGCTGGCGGCTGGGATCACCGTGCTGGTGGTCGTTCACGGTCGCCGTCATCTGCCGGCTGGTGGACCGCCGGCGCTCTATTACGGGCTGGTCCTGCTGGTCGAACTCGGCGCGCTCGCGACCTTCTGGGCGCGTGACCTGATCGTCTTCTTCGTAGCCTTCGAGATCGTGCTGATCCCGATGTGGCTGCTCATCGGGCGATTCGGTGACGATCACAGCCCGGCGGCTCGGTCCGACGCGGCCGGCCGGTTCCTGCTCTACACGGCGCTGGGGTCGAGCGCGATGCTCGCCGGGATCCTGACGCTGACCTTCGCGGCCGGCACATCGAGCATGGCGGGGGTCATCGCCGTGGGCGTCTCCCCGCCGGCGCAGTTGGCGGCGGCGATCCTGCTGGTGCTCGGGCTTGGCGTCAAGGTGCCGCTGCTGCCCGTGCACACCTGGTTGCCGCCGGCCCACACCATCGCGCCGACCGGCGGGTCGGTCCTGCTCGCGGCTGTGCTGCTGAAAATGGGCACCTATGGCCTGATCCGCCTCCCGGTCGCGCTCTCGCCCGATGGCTTTACCCGGGTGGCGCCGGCGCTCGCGGTGGTCGGTGCGGCCGGCACCATCTGGGGCGGCCTGGTCTGCCTCGTCGAGCGCGACCTGAAACGGCTGATCGCCTATTCGTCGATCGCCCACATGGGCTTTGTCGCCCTGGCCTTGGGGACCAACACCGCGCTGGGGGTTCAGGCCGCGTTGCTGACGAATGTGGCGCACGGCGTGGTCGCGGCCCTCTTGTTCTTCGTCGTCGGTGGATTGAAGCAGCGGTGGGGCAGCACCGACTTGGCGGTCGTGCTCCCGGCCGTCCGGGAGGTCTGGCCGGGACTCGGGTTCGCCCTCATCGTCGGACTGGCGGCGAGCTTGGGCCTGCCCGGCCTGGCGACCTTCTGGGGCGAGTTCCTCACCATCGTGGCGTCCTGGCGCGGGGCAACCGGCCTGCCGGCGAACGTCGTCGCGTCGGGCGATCTGGCTGGGGGCTGGTTCGCCTGGGTGCCGGCGACCGCGCCGGTGACGCTGTTGCGGGTGTGCGCGATCGCCGCGGCAACGGGCGCGGCGCTCGCTGCGGCATACGCCCTCCGCGTCGCGCGGAGGGCGTATGC
>NZ_DAOQZV010000363.1:0-2135 GCF_035343835.1 Nostocoides sp.
TGGCGCCCGAGCGAGGCGCGGACATATGCGGTCTCGGGCGCCGCGTCGGCCAGCCATCCCCACTTCTGGGAACTGAAGGTGCTCGCCTTGATGGCGCGTCCTTCGACGGGTGGCACGAGGAAGCCCGAGCCGGGCAGGGCCGGCATCGCCACGCGCGGGAAGGCGAAGGTGACGATGGCCATGGACGCCGTCTCGATGGCGGCCAACTCGTGGGCGGCCGAGGGCGCGACCGGTCCGAGCAGGCGCCGCGCGGGCGCCGGCGGGAGCGCGAGGATAACCGCGTCGGCGGTGATGATCTGGGGGGCGATCGTTGGTCCGGCGACGATTTCCCAGCCCGCGACGGCGCGGCGCACCTCCCGGACAACGGCCCCGGTGCGGATCCGCCCGCCGCGCTTGGCGATCGCATCGGCGAGAAGTTCGGGCAGCACGCCGACTCCCCCGTCTATGCCGATGAAGGCCGATTGCGCTGGGGCCGAGGGTGATTCGGGCGTGGGCGGGGAGGAATCCAGCAACGGGTCGCTAGACAATGCCTTGGCGTGGATGGCCGGGACCGCGGCAGCCAGTGAGATCTGCCGAGCGTCGCCGGCATACACACCGCCGAGCAGTGGGTCGACGAGCCGGTCGACCACCTCATCGCCAAGGGCCGCCGCGACGTAGTCACCGACGCTGACGTCACGAGTCGGAGCCGGCGGAACGACGGCAGCCCGCAGCCGTTCCATGCCCTGCGCGCTGAGGATCCCGGTCGCGTCAGCCGGGCGCCGTGGAACCCCCATCAGTGAACCTGGCGGCAACGGGTGCAGCGCCCCGTGGGACCAGACGGAAGCAGCGGTCGTCGCGGGGATCACGAGCCGTTGGCCGGCGCCTATCTCGGCAATCAGCTCGCGCGCCTCGGGGCGAACGGCGAGCATCGATTCGGCGCCGACGTCAACAAGGCGCCCACCGACGACCTCCTGACGCAGCTTGCCGCCGACGCGATCGCTCCCGTCGAGCACGAGCACCTCGCTGTCGGCTTCAGAAGCGCTCACTAACTCCCACGCGGCAGCCAGACCGGCCAGGCCACCACCGACGATAACGATCCGGTACACCCGCACAACTTATGTCGCGACCGGGGAACGGCCACCGGCAGGGTGACGTCGCAGGGCGAAGCACCGATCCCAGGAGCAACCCGATGATGACGTCGCGAATCGCCCGCGCAACCCTGGCCCTCAGCCTCGCCGGCACGATCGGCATCCTCGGCGGATGCAGCGGCGGCGGTAGCAGCAGTGGAGCGGTCGCTACGAGCGGGGCGGCCGGGCCCGCGCCGGCCGAGGTGGGCGTGGCACGCGGCGCCGCGGGCGACAAGGCCGAATCGTCGAGCGTCGCAGTCGATGCGCAGAAGTTGGCCCGCACGGCGACGCTCTCCCTACAAGTCGACGACGTCGGCAAGGCGACCGCGCAGGTGCGAGCCATCAATGTTGCTGCTGCCGGCTACGTGCTCTCGGAGAACATCGGCACGACCGGGACCGAGACCGACGAGCGGGCTGGGATCAGCCCGACAACCTATGCGGCACTGGTGATTTCGGTGCCCACAGACAAATTGGATGCCACGCTGGACGAGCTCCAGCGCATCGGGACAGTCCTCGATCGGCGCAGCCAGACCGAGAATGTCACCGGCGAGTATGTCGACGTCCAAGCCCGCGTCGTCACGATGAAGAAGTCCGTCGCGCGCATCCAGGACCTCATCGACAAGACCGACGACATCGACCAACTCGTGAAACTCGAACGCGAACTCTCCAGCCGCCAGGCCGAACTCGAGGCCATTGAGGCGCGACTGCAGGAACTGGATCGCAGCACCTCGCGCAGCCCGATCACCATCAACCTGACGACCGATCCCAGCCTGATCGACAGCGCCCTGTCCAACCCAGCGACTGGCTTCACCGGCGGGTTGAAGGCGGGCTGGAAGGCCTTCGTCGGCTCGCTCGCCGCGCTCTTCACGATCGTCGGCGCGGTCTTGCCGTTCGCGCTGCTCGGCGCCGTGCTCGCCGTGCCGATCGTCTACATCCGGCGTCGCCTGCAGGCCCGCCGGGCGGCCCGGCCGCCCAAGGTTAACCAGCGCAACACTTCGGCCCCCCTGCCGGACCCGATGGCGGGAGTGG
>NZ_DAOQZV010000364.1:0-2134 GCF_035343835.1 Nostocoides sp.
GGCGGACCCGGCGGGCGCGGCGCTGCTCGGGGGCGCGCTCGGGTGCGTTGTGCTGACGTTCGCCGCCTCCGACCCCGAGAAGGAGGTCGTCGGCCCGCTCGGCTTCGCGCTCCTTCCCCTGGGCGTGGCCAGCGCGATCGGCTATGCCGTGCTCCACCGCCGATCGGCAGCGCCGGTGATCCCGCGCGGCCTGGTGCGCGGGCGCACGGTCTGGGCCCTTGTGGTCTCACTCTTTGTCGGAGTCGCCCTGGTCGCCGTGATCGTTGATGTCCCTCTGCTTGCGCGCCTGGTGCACACCGACTCGGCTGGCGCGCAACCGGTCGCCACCGAGGGGGCGCTGATCCTCGTGCGCTTCCTGATCGCGGTCCCGGTCGGGGCGCTCCTGGGTGGCTGGGCGTTGCGCTGGCTCGGCGACGGTCTGGTCGCGGCCGTCGGCCTCGGGCTGGCGGCCGTCGGCATCGGCCTACTGACGACCTACGGCCGCGGGTCGTTCGCCGGCTTCTTGTCGTATGCCGTGCTCGCGCTTGCCGGTCTCGGCCTCGGTCTCGCCCTGGCCCCGGTCAACAACGCCGCGCTTGCCGAGGCGCCGCAATCGGCCCATGGCACGGCCAGCGCGCTCGTCGTCGTCGCGCGCATGGTCGGCATGGTCGTGGGGATCGCCCTGCTCACCGCGCTGGGCCTGCACCACTACTACCAGGTCGTTGCCGACCTGCCCGATCCGTCTGATCGCAAGGCCCTGGTCGACGCCGCAATCTCGCAGGTGCACTTCGTCTTCCGCGGGGCGGCGGTGGCCGCCGCGCTCGGCGCGCTCAGCGCCGTCGCGCTGGGACTGAGGCGGCGCGGGCAAGTGAGCGGGCAGCATACGTTCGGGTTGTAGGGCGCTTAGCTGGTGGGCGAACTGCTGACCGGAGTGTCCGGGTCGCCGGTCATTCCCGGCTCGGGCGCGAGCGACTTGTCGAATCCGAGCCACCCGTCGTCCCAGACGAGGGAGACATAAGGCCCCGACCAGTCGATGCGGGGGCGCTTGGCGAGGTGGGCGGCGAGCCAGGTGTCCTGGGCCATCAGCTCCGGGGCGCAGGCCATCTCGGTGATGGCGAGATCACCGGCGACCAGGTGCGAGTCGGCGGCACTCGCCGGCCCGGACATGGTGTTGCAGCCGGCCTGCACGATGATCGCGTCCGGCCTGATCTGCATCGTGAGCACACTGCCCTTGACCAGCGGCGTGGGGGACTGGGCGGTGTTGACGGCGGTATAGCTACCGACGATTTGGCTGAGGTTCTTCACGGGAACAGTGCCGTTCTTGGCGTCACCGCCATCTGCGCAGGCCGTGAGCAGCGCAATGGTGGCGAGGGCGGCTGCGCGAGCGAACATGGGCCTTGGACGCGGCGTCGATCGGCTGCGGTTCCGTCTACCGTTGCGTGATGCCGACTCACCCCCTGTGGCACCCGTATGCCGTGCCCACCGACGCCGAGATCGCCGCCGCCCGCGTGCTGCCCGCTCCTGCCGAGCGGGTCGAGGTGGTCGCGCCGGACCCCGGCTGGGCTGCGGCCTTTGAACGGGTGCGGGAGCAAATCGGCGCGGCCTTGGGGGCGCGGGCGCTCGCGATCACCCACGTCGGCTCGACATCGGTGCCCGGGCTGGCCGCCAAGCCCGTGATCGATGTCGACCTGATCGTCGCGGACGCGCGCGATGAGGCCGCCTATCTGCCCGCGCTGGAAAGCGCCGGCTTCGTGCTGCGCATCCGCGAGCCGGAGTGGCACGAGCACCGACTGGTCCGCGGCGCCGAACCGGTAGCGAATGTGCACATCTGGAGCCCGGACTGCCCGGAGCCGGCGCGGCACCGGATGTTCCGCGACTGGCTGCGGGCGGACGACGACGACCGCCGCGCCTATGGGGAGCTGAAACTCGCTCTTGCGCACCAAGGTTTCGAGGACGTCATGCACTACAACAACGCCAAGTCGGCACTGATCTACGACATCTACGAGCGCGCCTTCGCCGCCGACCCCGCCCACCCGCACGACCCACAGCCCCGCTGACCCCGGCCGGTCCCAAACTCCCGTCGAGTGGCTGGTCCCAAACTCCCGTCGAGTGGCCGGTTCAGACCCGTCGAGTGGGACGGGCCGAAGGCTCGTCC
>NZ_DAOQZV010000365.1:0-2120 GCF_035343835.1 Nostocoides sp.
GGAACCGGCGAGCCGGTCGGGGCGGCGAACCGTGCCCGGCTCAGGCGCAGTCGCCCGCCACGTCTCGCGGGCGCATCGTCGAGTTCGCCGGCCCGGGCGCGCATCATCCTGACCAGCTCGTCCATCCCCGGCCGATCCCAGCCGTCCGGCACCGCCAGTGGTTCGGGCGACCCGATGGAGCGAAGGCCGGCGTCGACATCATCGAGAGTCAGGCTGGCACCGGCGCGGTGCGCCTGGTCGAGGGTTGCAATCAACGCCCCGAGCCCCGACCACTCGGCACCGACGTCATCGAGTCCCAGCGCCGCGAGGGCATCCGGCGGCAGAAGGTCAGCGGCCAGGCTCAACAGCCCGGCAATCGCCGATGACTCGAGCTCGCCGCGAGCGTCCCGCGTCGGCACATCCGCCTCACGAGCGCTCACGGCTGCGGCTGAGGCTAGGTCGCGTCCGGTTGCCCCGTCGGGAGCCGATCCAATCGCGCTCTCGCACAACCAGATCGACCCATCCGGGCCGACACCGATGTGCTCGACCGTGAGTTGCGGAGCCGGCAGGCCGGCACTCGTCATGGCCCCGACGACCGCGCACACGCGCCTCAGGATGCCCAGCACCTGGCCGCGAGGGAGATCGCCCAGCTCATCGACGACCTCGGCGAGCCGATGTCGCGGCGGGTCGGCATAGACCACCGCGACCCCCATGTCCAGGTCGAACGCATCGGCCACCGGCACCATGCCGTCGATCACGAGCTCGAGATACCGAGCGTAGTCGCGTGCGCAGCCCACCGGATCGCGGACGACGAGCACGCGGGCTCCGTCACTCTCCCGAGTGCCCACCCAGGTGGAGGTGGCGCCGCCGGTTTCGCGGCTCGGATCCGCCGGCCGCAGGCGGAAACCGGGAATCACCAACTGACCCATCGCTTGCTCCTCATGCCGAGAGTTGTGCGCGCTTCACACCTTCAACCCTCCCGCACCCGCCCGCTCGCGACTAATAGTTATCCACAGCGACGCCGAAGCCGGCTACCCTCCAGCCTTTTGCGATCCGCCCGCAATCGCCCGGGCGAGCAGTGGTGTCAAGGCGCTGCTTGCTGCCGTCGTCAGGTGCACCGAATCGCGGTAGATCCACACCTCGCCCCGACGCACAGGACAGGAGTCCCCATCGCAGACCGTGTCCGTCAGGTCGAGAAATTGGGCCCCATTCTTAAGAACGACCTCTCGAGATGCGGCCTGGATGGCGCGTTTGATTCGCGTAAGTCGAATTGCGTGGGCGCAGCGACCCACAGAGAACAACAGCCCCCCGGCACATCGCGCCGGCTCGAATCCCGCCATCTCGCCGGATTCGGTCGGTAAGCGACCTGGGGTGGTGCCAATGACCACGACGTGGTGTCCAAGATCAGTGATGCCCGCTATGGATTTGTCCAAGCCGTCGAGGTATAATCTCCGCTTGTCCTCCGGACTCGTCAGACCTGCGAGCCCCATCGGCAAATCGGTTCGGAAGACGTAAGTATCCGACGTGCTGATAACGACGTCCCCGAGAGGAACGTCGGCGAGCCAAGTCAGCGTCGCGGCAAATCGCGAGCCGCATCTCGTGATGCGCTGGGTGGGTTGGTGATCGCGACCAGCGAAAAAACACCCCGAGGAGGTCCGGATCGCGAGTGGCCTGTTCTGCTCCGCGGCGGCACCGATCATGCCCTCGCTCAGGGCACCTGCCAGAGAGTCGCCCACCAAGTAAATCGGCGAGTTCCCGGGGAATTCGTCCCAGGTGCACGCGTTCTTGGGCCACGGATTCGCTTCGCACCCGCGCACATGATCGACGTGGTCTGCTGCAAGTTGTGCAGCCATCTGCTGCTTGGCGGTGTCATTCCATTGCACTCTCGCCCCCTGCCGTAGGACTAAGGCGAGGCCCGTCGGGACGACAAGCAGCGCGAGAGTGAAGGCGACCAAGCGTCGCCCGCCGAGTTCCCGATTGTTCCGAATGGGCTCCTCGATAAAGGTGAAGGACAGCGTTGCGATTATCAAAGATAAACCGGCAGCCAAAAAGGGGCTCTTCCCAAAGGAGAGTGTGGGTTGGGTGCGCGCGTCGCTGCTTGGTTGAGGGTCGAGGCCTTCCGATGATGGAGGTTCCTACGC
>NZ_DAOQZV010000366.1:0-2120 GCF_035343835.1 Nostocoides sp.
GCCACGAGCTGGGCCGGCACCAGGTCGCGCCACCTGCCCACACTGACCTCGGTGGTGCCCTTCGGGACGGGAGCGCTCGCACAGGCCTGCCAGACCAGGGTGCCCGCGCCGGCCACGGCCGCGCGCTCACCGATGACCGCGGTCGGGATGGTGGTCCCGCCCACGAGCAGCTTCGGCCCTCCGCCGCACGCGACGCCGACGCTTGGACCGGGTGGCGATGGGGCGAATCCGGCGACGTCGAGGCCGGCCAGCTCCAGGGCCGTGATGTCGGTGCCCGCGTCCGGGATGAATTGCAGGGCCAAGGCGGTGGTCGCCATCGCCGGCAGCGCAATCCGCCCGTCGATGCCGAGCACCGCCACGGTGCGCCGGCCGTCCCGGGTGACGGCCACCGTCATCGGCGCGTTCTCGGCCAGCCAGTCGGCCCGGGCGTGGACGCGCAGCCCGGCGACGAGCTGGGGCGCGGTGAAGCGGACGGTCAGGGTGGGATCGCGGTCACCGATCGTCGGACTCCAGGCCGTCCCGGGGTCGGCGTCCAGGACGGCGCGCGGTGCCCCGACTTGCCCGGCTGCCCGGGTGCTGCTGGCGGTGATGCTCGCGATGCCGGGCAGGGCGAGCAAGGGCGATGGGTGCGCAGGGTCGGCGACCAGGGTCCCCGACATGGCGTAGGTCGAGGCCGCTGTCGTGGTGACCGACCGTCGCAGCTCCCCCGTCTCCTCCGCGGGCCAGCCGCTGCCCTCGAGGCACTGGTAGCCGGCGGCGCTGCGGATACAGCCGTCGAAGGCCTCGGGGTCTCGGCTGAGGACGAAGCCACCGGTCGGCCCGGACGTGGCGGGCGCCGGTGCATCGACGATCTCGCGGGCGTCGAGACCCGGGACGGCGATCTCGGCGAGCCCGGTGAGCGCGAGGCCGGGGTCGCCGCTGCTCGTGCGCACGATGGTGATGGTGAGTTCTCGGCCATGGTTGGCGGGCAGCGCGATCCGCGACCCATGCGCGGCGAGGTCGACGTCGATGGACTTGCCGCCGAAGCTGACCCGCACCCGGGTCGCCGCGGCGACCGACCCGAAACGGCGCCGGTCGGCGGCGGGCCGGATCTCGATCGCGTCGATGTGGCGATCGGCGGCGAAGGTCGCGGTCCAGGTGGGCGCCGGATCGCCAAGGGTCAGCCAGGCGGTGGCCGAGTCGCCGTCGAGAGCGGCATACGGGCGGCGGGCGGGCACCAGCCCGGCGAAGGTGAGCCGGTCGGACAGGGCGGACGACGCGGTCAGCGAGGCGAGGCCGCCGCCATACGTCACGGTGGTGCGCAAGCCGGGGGCGGGCCAGGGAAAGTAGTCGGCGGCGCCCTGGGCCTCGGCGCGCGTCAGCATGCGGGTAACGTCCTGTCCGCGGGTGGTGCCGAAGTAGCGGTCGCGGGCGGCGAAGGTGTCGGTCTCGACGCGGGCGGTGCCGTCGCCCGGGGTGGCATCGCCGTCGAACAGCACCGGGCCGCCGGCCAGCGCACTCTCCTGGAGCGCGGGCAATGCCTCGCTCGCGCCCGCGACCACGGGGATCGACGCCGCCGGCCACAGGGTCAGCCGGGGAGATGCCGTGCCGGTGATGGCGAAGATCTCGACGGGGCTGACCGGGGTGCCGGTGACATCGCGTTGGGGTTTCCCGAAGCCCGCGACCCGGCTGATGCCGGGGCTGTCCAGGAGCGCCGACCGGGTCACGGCGACGGGCGGTCCGCCGGTCAGGTCGGTGGCGAGGTCGTTGCGCAGGACGACATATTTGACCCCGGCGGCCAGCAGCGCCCGGCCGACGCCGCGCAGGTCGCGGCCACTCTGGGCGCGCCGGGTGATCTCATCGAGGAAGCGGATGGTGCCGGCCGGGGTGAGCGGGACGGCGTCGCGCACGGCATACGGCGCGGTGGTCAGGGAACGCAGGGGCTCATCGATGGTGCGGCCCCAGGTGTATTCGCCGAAGCTCGCCGACGGCAGCAGCACCGCCCCGCCATTGGCCGTATGCCGATCGAGCCACTCCCCCGCGTCGCGCCAGTGGGTGGGCATGCCGGTAAAGGTCCCCCGCGTCGCGACCGTGCCCCCGAGCGCCGGGGCGGCCCCGATGACGACCAGGCCCGCCGCAAG
>NZ_DAOQZV010000367.1:0-2104 GCF_035343835.1 Nostocoides sp.
GGCCGGCGCAGCCGCGCAGCGAGCCCTCGGGGCGGCGACGACGCGGTCGGCTGGTCCGGTCGTCGTGGCCGACGGCCTGAACAATCCGCGTCAGTTGAGCTTCGCGCCGAATGGCGATCTGTACATCGCCGAGGCTGGCACCGGTGGCACCGGCCCGTGCCTCGACGATGACGAGGGCGAAGTGTGCTACGGGCGCACGGGCTCGGTCATCCGGATCCGGGGCGGCGTCGCGACTCGGGTCCTTACGCGCTTGCCCTCGCTCGCGGGTGCGGGTGGCTTCGGTGCGAGCGGCCCGTCGGATATCGCCGTGCGAATGGCACCTATCTGCTGACCCTGGGCCTCGGTTCCGACCCGGCCACGCGCGCGACCTTGCCCGGCCCGGCGCGGCAGCTCGGCACGGTCCTCGTCGGGACCCTGCCGGCGGCCGGTGGTGTGGGCGGCGACCTTGCTGCCCATGAAGCGGCCGACGACCCGGACGGGCAGGGCATCGATTCCAACCCGACGTTCGTCGAGATCGTCGGCGGCAAGAACTATGTCATCGACGCCGGCGCGAACGCCCTTCTGCGCCAGTCGGGAAGCGCGATCAGCACCGTCTCGGTGTTCGAGAACCGCATGGTGCCCAAGCCGCCCTTCCTGCCGCCGCCCGGCCTGATGCCGATGCAGTCGGTGCCGACCACCGTCGTCGTCGGCCCCGACGGCGCGCTCTATGTCAGCGAACTGACCGGGTTCCCCTTCCCCGCCGGCGAGGCGCGCATCTGGCGCGTGGTGCTGGGCTCGGCCCCGACCGTGTATGCCACCGGCCTGACCAATGTCACCGGCCTTGCCTTCGCCGGACGCACCCTGTATGCCGTGGAGTTCAGTTCCGCCGGCTTGCTCACCGTGCCCGAAGGCGAGGTGCCCACGGGCTCGCTGCTGAGGATCACGCCCGGGGCGTCGCGGCATACGGTCATCGCCGGTGGGCTCACCGCGCCCTATGGCGTGGCGATCCGTGGCGGATCCACCTATGTCACGACATGCGGGCTGTGCGCGGGAGCGGGGGTGTGGTCAAGATCGGTCTGTGATCCCACCAGGTCCCGCGTCATCGACAGCCAATCGGCCCGGGCCACTACGCCGACTATTCGGGCGAATGTCCGGCGTGTCGGCGCCGCCGAGCTGCCGGCCCGACGTTCGGATGGCATGCCCCGATGCGGGCGTCAGATGGGCAGCAGGCGGGTGACGAAATGGCGCAGCTGCGCCAGGTTGCGGCACTCGTGCATGTCGACGACCTCGGCATAGAGGTGGGCTACCGAATCGCCGGAATCCCATTGCCGGGCCGGCTCGGGGTTGAGCCAGATGACCGATTTAGCGCGCTCCTGGATCGCGTGGAGGGCGGGCAAGCCCGGGTCGGTGTTGTTGGTGCGGGCATCGCCCAGCACGAGGACGACGCTGCGGTGACGGACGGCGTCCAGGTAATGCTCGGTGAAGTCGGAAAGGGCCGTCCCGTAGTCGGAGTTGTTGTGCCACTTGGTCATTCGGCGAGTGTCCGAGAAGTTCGCCGTCAGATCCGAGCCGGGGGGCGCAACGGCGATGATCTCGGTCAGCTCCTCGACCACGTTGACAAAACCGAAGACGCGCACCCGTCGGAATTGCGCCGCCAGGGCCTGCATCAGCAGGATCGTGAATCGCGAGAAGCCGGCAACCGAGCTGGACATATCGCAGAGCAGCACCAGATCGACCCGGGACGTCGAGCGTCGCTGGAAGGCTGGACGCATCGGCACCCCGCCGGATCCCATGGCCCGCCGCAGGGTTCGGCGCATGTCGATCGGGGCGCCGCGACCGGAGCGGCGCCGGGCGGCCAGCCGGGTGGCCAGCTTGCGCGTCAACGGGCCGATGGCGCGGCGCAGTTCAGCGAGTTCGTCCGGCCCGGCGAGCACGAAGCTGGTCTGTTCGACGGGGGAGCGCACGGCATACCGGGCGATGCGTTCGGCCCCACGGATCTCGGCATTGCGCCGCCGGGTCTCGGTCTCGACACGGCGACGAAAGGCAGCCACCTCGGCCCGGAGTTCGTCGCGGGAGAAGCCGGCCGTCAGGCCGGTGCCGGCGCCCGCGGCGCCCGCGCCGCGGG
>NZ_DAOQZV010000368.1:0-2082 GCF_035343835.1 Nostocoides sp.
CGCTGCGGCGGCTGATCGAGGGCAGCGGCGGCCGCGCGGGGCCGATCTCGGCCATCCTGTGGGGGCCGCCGGGCACCGGCAAGACCACCCTCGCGCATCTGGTGGCGAGTGCGGCCGGCCGGGAGTTCGTCGAACTCTCCGCGGTCACGGCCGGGGTCAAGGATGTGCGCGCCGTCATGGAGGCGGCCGAGCGCAATCGTTCGCTCTTCGACCGTCAGACGGTGCTCTTCCTCGATGAGATCCACCGCTTCACCAAGGCCCAGCAAGACGCGCTGCTGCCCGGGGTCGAGAACCGCCAGGTCATCCTCGTCGCCGCGACGACCGAGAACCCGTCCTTCTCGGTGATCGCCCCGTTGCTCTCTCGCTCGGTGCTGGTGACACTGACCTCGCTGGGGGAGAAGGACATTCGCGAGGTGATCGATGCGGCAGTGACGGCGCCGGAGGGGTTGGATGCGGCATACGTGCTGGCGGAGGACGCGCGCGATCACCTGGTGCGGGTCAGCGGCGGTGACGCCCGGCGCGCGTTGACCGCGCTTGAAGCCGCCGCCGGCGTGGCCGAAGACGTGCGCGGGGTGCGGGGCGACGAGACGCCCACGCCCATCGCCCTCGCCCACGTCGAGCGGGCGATCGCCCAGGCGGCGGTGCGCTACGACAAGACCGGCGACCAGCACTACGACGTCGCGTCCGCCCTGATCAAGTCGATGCGCGGGTCCGATGTCGATGCCGCACTTCACTACCTCGCCCGGATGCTGGAGGCCGGCGAGGACCCGCGATTCATCGCCCGGCGCATCGTCATCGCCGCCAGCGAGGACGTGGGGATGGCCGACCCGACCGCCCTCCAAACGGCGGTGGCCGCGCTCCACGCGGTCGCCCAGATCGGGATGCCGGAGGCGCGGATCATCCTTGCCCAAGCCGTCGTCCACAATGCGCTGGCGCCGAAGTCCAATGCGTCGTATGCCGGCATCAACGCGGCCATCGCCGACGTGCGTGCCGGCAAGGGCGAGGCGGTGCCCGCGCACCTGCGGGGGAGCGGCTATGCCGGGGCGGAGCGACTCGGTCACGGCGCCGGCTATGTGTATGCCCACGACCAGCCGGATGCCGTTGCGGCGCAGCAATATCTGCCCGACGACCTGCACGGCCGGACGGACTACTACCAGCCCACCGATCGTGGTTTCGAGGCTCGCCTGCAACAGCGCTGGGAGTGGCTGCGCGAGCGTTTGCGCACGTGAGACAACCTGATGGCCGGCTCGCGCGTCAGGGTGCATAGGATGCGCGAGATCCGCGCGGCACCTAGGGAGGCAGTTGATGAAGGCGAACCGGAGCATGATCGGGGCCGCGGCGTTGGCCCTCGGCCTGGCAGTGACGATCCAGGCGCCTGCCCAGGCGGCCGAGGCGAAGGCCGCCGACGCCCGGGTGTTGGCCGCGCAGAAGATCATGCTGCAATACGGAATTCCGACAGGCACCGCCGACGGCGTCAGCGGGCCACAGACCCTGCGCGGGCTGTGCACCTTCCGCCGGATGAGCGGCATCGGCACCAGCCGCGCGGCCCTGGACACCAAGACCTACAACACCTTGGTTGCCTACGCGAAGAAGTACCCCCGGATCACCGACATCCCGGCGTCGTCCTATCTCGGCAATGCGACCTACCTCGTGGCGCAGGAGACCTGCCAGGCCATGGTCTATGTCAAGAACAACCGCTATCAGAAAGCGATGGCGATCTCGACCGGCGTGAGCGGACATGCCACCCCCAATGGGCGGTATGTCATCGGCAGCACCGACCGCGGCTGGCACTGCAGTTCCCTCTATCCCGAAGGCTGCGGGACCCACAATGTCGGGCGCTTCGCCTACATCTCGAACTTCGGCAATATGTACAACCGCCGCCACATCACCGGCGCGGTGTATGTCCACGGCTCGACCGATGTGCCGACCTACCCCGCCTCCCACGGCTGCATCCGGGTCACGGTCACCGACTCGGACTGGATGTACGACAACGTGGGCACGATCCCCACCTATGTGACCGGCGCCTACTGACGCGCCGACCCGAGGCCGGGCTCGCGGACGGATAGGGTCGCGGCATGTTCT
>NZ_DAOQZV010000369.1:0-2064 GCF_035343835.1 Nostocoides sp.
GGGCCACCCAGCCGTCGACATTGCGTTGCTTGCCGCGGGCGACGGCGATCTGCCCCGGCCGCACGTCATGGGTCAGCGCCGACCCGGCCGCGACATACGCCCCATCGCCGACCGTGACGGGCGCGATCAGCACGCTGTCGGAGCCGACGAAGCTCTGCGCGCCGATCACGGTGCGGTGTTTGCGGACGCCGTCGTAGTTGGCGAAGATCGTGCCGGCCCCGATATTGGCGCCGGCGCCGATCGTGGCGTCACCGCAGTAGGTCAGGTGCGGAACCTTGGCCTTGGGCCCGATCTTGGCGTTCTTGGTCTCGACGAAACCGCCGATCTTGCCGCCTTCGCCCAGTTCGGTCCCGGCGCGCAGATAGCTGTAGGGGCCGACGGTGGCGTCGGCTGCGACGAGCGCGGTGTCGACCTCGGCCCGGCGCACGTGCGCCCGATCGCCGATCTCGCTGTCCCGGATGGTCACCTCCGGCCCGATCGTGGCCTGCCGGCCGATCGAGGTGGCGCCGAGCAGTTGGGTGCCCGGCAAGATAGTGGTGTCTTGGCCGATGGTGACGTCCACATCGATCCAGGTGCTCGCCGGGTCGACAATGGTCACGCCGGCGCGCATGTGCCGATCGCAGATCCGGTCGTTGAGCACCCGGCCCAAGGTCGCGAGCTGAGCCCGGTCGTTGACCCCCTCGGTCTGCCACTTGTCGTCGATGACGTGGGCGTCCACGGCACGGCCCGTGGCGCGAGCAATCGTGACGACATCGGTGAGGTACTTCTCCCGTTGGGCGTTCTCGGTGCTCAGCTGGGGCAGGGCGGCACGCAGCACGTCGGCGTCAAAGGCATAGATTCCGGAGTTGATCTCCCGGATGCCGAGCTGGTCGGGCGTCGCGTCCTTCTGCTCGACGATGGCGGCGACCTGCCCGTCCGCGTCGCGCACGACGCGGCCATACCCCGTCGGGTCATCGATGACCGAGGTCACCACGGTGACCGCGCTGCCGCTTGCCGTATGCCGTTCGGTCAGGGCGATGAGCGTCTCACCGGTCAGCAGGGGCACATCGCCATAGGTCACCAAAATGGTGCCCGTCAGGTCGCTGGGCAACGCGGCGAGGCCGCACTCCACGGCGCGGCCAGTGCCCTTCTGGTCGTCCTGGTCGGCGACCTGCAATCCGGCGTCGAAGGCGGTGCAGAAGGCGATGACCTGGTCGCGTTGGTGGCGGACGACGACCTCCACCTGCTCGGCGCCTGTGGCGCGGGCGGCGCGGATCGCGTGGCCGACCAAGGCGGTGCCCCCGATGGGGTGCAAGACCTTGGCCAGATCGGATTTCATCCGCGTGCCTTCGCCGGCGGCGAGGATGATGACGGCAGCAGGTCGGCTGGTCACGAGGGCGCGACTCCCAGGCTCGGAGGGGATTCCCGGCGCGGGGCGCCGGCCAACCCCGCCATCCTAACGAGCCGCCGGGTTGCTCCTTGCGCTGCGAGATGGGCTGGGCTCACAAGGCGCTGGCGAAAACCCCGGACAGGTCGGCGGGATTGCGGGCCACCGTGGGCCGTCGACGGCGTCGGTCACGCGGCGCATGGCCTTGATGTCAGGGGCGGGACCCATGCCGATCAGCACGAGCCGGACCCGCTTGTCCGAGCGACCGGCCGCCCTGAGCTTGGCGATCAACTGGGCCTCGCTCACCCACCGGTGGGGTCGTCATTGTCACCGTCGGTGATCACCATGACGAGGTTCTCGATCTGCGGCCGGTCGTCGGCCTGCGCGGCCTAATAGGCCGCCCAGATGGTGTCGTAGAGCTCGGTGTCGCCGCGGACCAGCTTCGGCATCCCGAGCGCCGCCTGCCGCAGCGCATTGCGGTGGCTGTTCGGGTCGGTGGCCTTGCCCAGGGTGGCGAAGGGGATCAGGGGCTGGTAGTCGCGTCCGGCCTGGCCGACGCTGGAGAAGACCCACAGACCCGCGCGCGCGTCGTCGGGCAACTCGGCAATCGAGTCGTTGACGGCGCCGACGGCCAGGTCGATCCGGGTCAGGGTGCCGGCCTTCTCCAGCATCGACCCCGACACGTCGACGACACTAAG
>NZ_DAOQZV010000370.1:0-2015 GCF_035343835.1 Nostocoides sp.
GTAACGCGGGTGCGCTGGCTCGACATGTGCGCTGGTCCCGGCGGCAAGGCCGGGCTGCTCGCCGCGTTGGCGCGAGCCGACGGAGCGGACCTGGTCGCCAACGAAATCGCGCCGCACCGCGCCGATCTGGTCCGCCAGACCTTGCGGCCGCTCATGGAGTCCGCTCCGGCCGACGGCCCGCAGGTCACCGTGCGGGTCGGGGACGGGCGCGAGATCGGGGCAGACGACCCCGCGGCATACGTGCGGGTGCTGGTGGATGCGCCGTGCACTGGGCTGGGGGCGCTGCGGCGGCGGCCGGAGGCGCGCTGGCGGCGCTCACCGAGCGATCTGGCGACGCTGGGTGGGCTGCAACGCCAACTGCTCATCAGCGCGCTGGACGCTGTTGCCCCGGGGGGCGTGGTCGCCTATGCCACGTGCAGTCCGCATCTGGCGGAGACGAGCTTTGTCGTCAGCGACGTGCTCAAGAAGCGACCGGACATCGAGCAACTCGATGCCCGCTCGATCGTCGAGGAGGTGGCGCCCGAATGGGCCGGCACCCTCGGGCAGGGGCCGGGCGTCCAGCTCTGGCCGCACCGCCACGATACGGACGGAATGTTCCTCGCTTTGCTGCGCAAGCACCCCACTGCTTGACTTGACCGCAACGAGGGCGCCGTCCCCGCGGAAACGAGAGCGTCCGCGGGTCCGGCGCCCTCGCTAGGCTTGTGGCCGTGTTGATCTCGCCGAGCATCCTGTCCGCCGACTTCGCCAACCTGCAGGCCGAACTCGCGCGGATCGCCACCGCGGACTGGGCGCATGTCGATGTCATGGACGGACACTTCGTCCCCAACCTGACGCTGGGGCTGCCGGTCGTCGAGCGCCTGGTCCAGGTCAGCCCGGTCCCCATCGACGCTCACCTGATGATCGAGGATCCGGACCGCTGGGCGCCGGTCTATGCTGAACTGGGCGCCAAGTCGGTCACCTTCCACATCGAGGCGGCGCGCGATCCGCGGATGCTCGCTCGCACGCTGCGGGCCGAGGGTGCGCGCGCGTCGATGGCATTGAAGCCGGCGACGCAGTGGGCGCCCTACGAGGAGTTGCTGCCCGACCTTGACATGGTGCTGGTGATGACGGTCGAGCCGGGCTTCGGCGGGCAGAGTTTCATGGCCGATCAATTGCCGAAGGTGCGCGCCGTTCGCGATTCGGTGCGCCGCCATGGCGGCGAGGTGTGGATCCAGGTCGACGGGGGAGTCTCGGCGGCGACGATCGAGCAGTGCGCGGAGGCTGGTGCAGATGTCTTCGTGGCCGGGACCGCGGTCTATAACGCCGATGACGCGGCGGCAAATATCGAGCGGCTCCGTGTGTTGGCCGCCGAGCACGCCCACTGAGCCATTCCCGTATGCCCGCTCACGCGCCCCCGGCTGGTCACTCACCCGGGCACGTCGAAAAGCCCTCTCTCCGAGCGGAAGTCGGGGATACGGCATACGTCTCGTCGACGCGACTGACGGGCGGACTGGACGAGGGTGAGGTGCTGCGCGGCGTCGATTTCGACGACTGCACATTCGCGGGGAATGTGCTCGTGGGTGCGCAGCTGGTGGGCTGCACCTTCACGAAATGCACCTTCACCGGGGTGGGCCTGAGCCGCGCGGATATGACCGACTCGCGGTTCGCGGAGTGTGCGTTCAACGAGAGCCGGTTGCTGGGGGTGAACTTCGCGCTCGGGCATACGGGCACGTTGAGCGCGCCATTCCGGTTCGAGCGGTGCCGGCTCGACTACGCGTCTTTCCGGGGGCTGGATGTCACGGGCTCGGTGTGGCGCGATTGCTCTTTCGGGCGCCGGGGCTCGACGCACCGGTGCGCTGCCACCCCGCCACCGGCGCCGTCCTCGACGGTGCCATCGCCAAAGGATTCACCCGCGCCACGACCCGCACCGTCACCGGCAACGACAGCTACCCGCGCTACCGGATCCCCGAACCCATGGCCTGGCTCGTCCGGTTCCGCGACCGGCAATGCCGCTTCCCCGGCTGCGCGATCAGCCT
>NZ_DAOQZV010000371.1:0-2004 GCF_035343835.1 Nostocoides sp.
GTGGTCATCTACCTCGTCCACGCCGTATGGCGGGCCGCGATGCGCCGCCGGATCACCTGGCCGGTGGTCGTCGACCCCGAGGACGGCCCGCTGGCGGGGCGGCCCGACTCGTTCGTGGTCGCCTTCCGCTGAGTCTGCTCCAGCGCTTCCACCGTGACGAAGTTGGGGGCCGGCCGGATCGCGGGTACCATCGGAGGGTTGTCCGGCATACCGCTGCTTGTGCAGTGCCGTGTCGGCACGACGAATGCAGCCCTCCTGTCACGGACCGACCGTGACCGCCTAGACCGAAGGAGGTGGGTTCACGCATGCGTCAGTACGAGCTGATGGTCATCCTCGATCCCGAGATCGACGAGCGCACCGTCGCACCGAGTCTCGACAAGTTCCTCGCCGTGGTGAAGAAGGACGGCGGGAGTGTCGACACCGTGGACATCTGGGGTCGGCGCCGCATGGCGTTCGACATCAAGAAGAAGTCCGAAGGCATCTACGCCGTCATCCAGATGACGGCCGAGCCGGCGACGGCTCAGGAGCTGGACCGGCAGCTGGGCCTCAACGAGGCCGTGCTGCGGACCAAGCTGCTGCGCCGGGACGCCTGAACGACGGAGGCCCAGCCATGGCCGGCGACACCGTCATCACCATCATCGGCAATCTCACTGCCGACCCCGAGCTACGCTTCACCCCTTCCGGCGCTGCCGTCGCGAACTTCACCGTGGCCTCGACGCCGCGGGCCTTCGACCGGCAGAGCAACGAGTGGAAGGACGGCGAGACGCTGTTCATGCGCTGCTCGATCTGGCGGGACGCGGCCGAGAATGTCGCCGAGTCGCTCAGCCGCGGCACGCGCGTCATCGTCTCGGGCCGGCTGAAGTCGCGGTCGTACGAGACCAAGGAAGGCGAGAAGCGCACCGTCGTCGAGATGGAGGTCGACGAGGTCGGCCCCTCGCTGCGGTACGCCACCGCCAAGGTCAACCGCACCCAGCGCGGTGGCGGTCAGGGCGGCTTCGGCGGTCAGGGTGGCCAGGGTGGCCAGGGTGGCTACGGCGGTTCGGCTCCGGCCGACGACCCGTGGGCCTCGGGCCCCAGCGCCGCACCGAGCCAGACGCCTCGTCCCGCTGCGGACTCCGGGTGGGGCGGCGCGCCGTCCTACGACGAGCCTCCGTTCTGATCGTCCACCACATTCCCCAACCCATCCCGGGGCGCGAAACCCCGGGCTCTTCAGCCTCAAGAAGGAGAGCACCACGATGGCCAAGCCCGTTGTGCGTAAGCCCAAGAAGAAGGCGAACCCGCTCAAGGTCGCCAAGGTCGAGAACATCGACTACAAGGACGCCGCGCTGCTGCGCAAGTTCATCTCCGACCGCGGCAAGATCCGCGCGCGTCGGGTGACCGGCGTCTCGGTCCAGGAGCAGCGTCGCATCGCCAACGCCGTGAAGAACGCGCGTGAGATGGCGCTGCTCCCCTACTCGAGCTCGGCTCGCTGAGCCCGGCCCGAAGAAGGAGCACAGACCATGAAGCTCATCCTGACCCACGAGGTCAGCGGCCTGGGTGCCGCCGGGGACGTCGTCGACGTCCGTGACGGCTACGGCCGCAACTACCTCCTCCCCCGCAAGCTGGCCACCCCGTGGACCAAGGGCGCGGAGAAGGACATCGCCTCGATCCGCAAGGCCCGCGAGGTCCGCGAGATCAGCACGCTCGAGGCCGCGCAGTCGGTCAAGAAGCAGCTCGAAGGTATGTCGGTCGCCGTTCCGGCCAAGGCCGGCTCCGGGGGGCGGCTCTTCGGTGCTGTGTCCAGCGCTCAGATCGCCGACGCCGTCAAGGCCGCCGGCGGCCCGGAGCTGGACCGCCGCAAGATCGAGATCCCCGGCCACATCAAGACGACCGGCGCGTATGCCGCCTCGGTTCGCCTCCACCCCGAGGTCTCCGCGAAGGTCGCCTTCGAGGTCGTCCCGGCCTGACAAACCACGATGCGGTATGCCGGTCAGATCCTGACCGGCATACCGCATCGCTGTTTCG
>NZ_DAOQZV010000372.1:0-1980 GCF_035343835.1 Nostocoides sp.
GCTCGTCGTCATGGCATCCACCCGAGGGCTGCGCCTCGCCGCCGCCATCTACACCCTCGCCGCCGCACTACTTTTTGCCACGTCTGCCGTCTACCACCGCGGCAGTTGGAGCCGGCGCCACGATGCGGTGCTGCGCCGCCTAGATCACGCCAACATCTTCCTGATCATCGCCGGCAGCTACACCCCATTCGCGGTGCTCCTGCCCCGGGGGCCGGCCACAATCCTGCTGACCATCGTCTGGGCGGGAGCGCTCGTGGGCGTGCTCTTCCGCATCCTGTGGATGGACGCACCCCGCTGGCTCTATGTGCCCTCGTATGCCGCCCTCGGCCTGGTGGCGGTCTTCTTCGTCCCGCTCATGCGCGACCACCTCGGGGTACCCACGCTCACCCTCGTGGTCGTCGGCGGCGTGCGCTACATCCTGGGCGCGGTGGTCTACGGCCTGCGCCGGCCCGACCCCTCACCGCGCTGGTTCGGATATCACGAGATCTTCCAGACGTTGACGATCCTGGCGTTCCTGACCCATTACGTGGCCGCCTCGCTCGCCCTCTACTGACGCGGCGCGCCCAGCTCAGGACTCACGCACGACATCGGCCGCGGCCTTGTCCGGTCGCAGCCCGCGCCAGGCAGGGTGGCGCAGCCGTCCATCGCGGGTCCACTCCGCGAACCGGACCTCACCGACCACCGCGGGCTTGACCCAGTGCGCCTCGCGCGCATCGGCATTCGGTATCGCCCCGGCCAGTGGGCTGGCCTTTTGGGCGAGCGGTTGCAGCAACTCCGCCAGATCGCGCAATGACCTGCCGGTAAAGCCGGTGCCGACCTTGCCGGCATACTCCAGCCCGTCCGGACCCGGTATGCCGACCAACAGCGACCCGATCATTCCCTCGCGCCGCCCCGCGCCCGACTTCCAGCCCACGATGACCACCTCTTGGGTGCGCAGGTTCTTGATCTTGAGCCAGGCGTCCGAGCGCCGCCCGGGCAGGTATGGCGAGTCCACCCGCTTCGCCATCACCCCCTCCAGGCCCTGCTCGGTAGAGGCGCTCAGCACCGCCTCGCCGTTGCCGAACCACGCCGGCGGCGTGCGCCAAGACGGGCCGTTGAGGTTGAGGCTCTCCAGCAGGTCGCGGCGCTGGCGATAGGGCAGGCCCAGTGTGGATTGCCCATCCAAATGCAGGATGTCGAAGACGAAGTAGCTCACCGGGGTCGAGCGGGTCAGCCGGCGGATCGCGGCGGGGTCCTGAACGTGCATACGGGCCTGCAGCGCCGCGAAACTGGGCCGGCCGGCGGTGTCCAAGGCGACCAGTTCGCCGTCCAGCACCGCGGACGTCGCACCCATTGATTCCGCCATCTCCCGCAACTCCGGATAGGAGGCGGTGATGTCGAGATCGTTGCGGGAGAGGGCTTTTGGCCGCCCCCCGTCGACGTGGACGATCGCCCGCACCCCATCCCACTTCATCTCATAGGCCCAGTCGGCATCGCCTCGGGGCAGCTCGTCGCGCAACACGGCGGTCATCGGCGCGATGCGGTCGGGCACACTCGCGAAGCCATCGGGCGGTGGGCTCATCCGGTGCATCATCCAGTTCTTTCCCCCGGTGCGGAAGAGGACATAGCGGCCCGAGACACGCGAACCGTGCAGGACAACCTTGACCTCCCGCTCGGTCCACTTCTCGGTCTCAAAAGTCCCGCGATCCCACAGGATGACCTGCCCACCGCCGTATTCACCATCGCGAATAGTGCCTTCGAAATCGGCATACGAGAGCGGGTGGTCCTCGGTGGGGACCGCAAGCCGGTTGGTCCCGGGGTCCATCGGCAACCCCTTGGGCACCGCCCAGGACACCAAGACACCGTCGCGTTCCAGGCGGAAGTCCCAATGCAGTGCGGTGGCGTGGTGCTCCTGGATGACGAAGATGTCGCCATCTCGCTCGCGCACCGGCCCCGCCCCGGGCATCGGCTCCGGCGTGCGCCGCGGGTCGCGCATGCTCA
>NZ_DAOQZV010000373.1:0-1978 GCF_035343835.1 Nostocoides sp.
CGGTGATCGGTGCCGGCGGGGCCAGAGTCGGCGCCTCGGCCAGCCGCTTCTGCAGAAAGTCGGCCCGAGCCCGGCGGCGATGCATGTTGGGCAGCGGGGCGGTCTCGGGAAAGCCGCTGGAGAGGATCCAGGCGCGCTTCTCCAGCACGTCGAAGGCGGCGACCGCGTCGTAGAAGCCGAGAGCCAGGTCGGCGAAGGCCATGTCGTCGCCGGCGGGGTAGGGCTGGCCGGCGCGGGGATGATGCCCTTCTTCGGGGGCTCGACCACGATGGCCGCGGCAAGCGGCTCCGGCTCCACCGGCTCGATGCCCGAGCTGCCGTCCTGCGTGCAAGCCCAGCTGCGCACCCTGAATACGAATGTCAAGCGCTACGGCCAGTCCGCGGTGGTCGTGGACATCCCGGCGACCAAGGTGCCGCTCGTCGACGGGATCAGCGCGGGCACCGGGTGGGATGGTGTGCGGACCGTGCAGGTCCTGCGGCCGAATCCAGGGATGATCCCGCCGACGACCTTCAAGCTGTGGGATGGCGTGACCCCGGATACCGACCTGGCGCCGGGCCGGCACCTGGTGACGGTCTTCCTCGACGCCAGCCCCAAGGTCCCGGGCGGCACCTATGGCGAGCCGGTGTGGGGCTTCAACGTGACCAACTTCCCCGTCTCAGGGGACAGTGTGGTGGTGACCTGCGCAAATGGCACCCAGGTCGCCCTCAAGCTCGACCTCGCAGCCACGACCTGGCTCGCCCCCGACGCCCCGATCGATCCGCCGCCCACCGTCCCCGCCGGCGGGTCGACGCCCTGGTCGCCAGGCGCGTCACCCGCCTGAGCTACGGAACGACCTGGGCCGTGGCCCCCGAAATGTGCGCGAGGACGATCCCCATTCTCGACCACTTCCTGCCACCACGTCGGATGCGGGGACCAGATCAGCCAGGGTGCGGCGCCCGCTGCACCAAAGAGTCCATAGGCGATGTGATCGGTGCATGGAGTGGACCGTGGCTCGTACGCCAATCCGTCGAACCCCGGTGTCGAACTCGGCAGTCCAGGCCCGGGTCACGTCGTAGTCGGGCATGGTGCTGATTTCACGGGTCAGGGCAGGAAGCCGCGCAACGTCGCCGTGAACTCCGGGCCCGCCGTGTTCCAGTCGTATGCCGTTCGCGCCGCTGCGTGGCCCGCCGCGCCATACGCGCGGGCCCGGTCGGGATCGTCACGGAGGAGCAGGATCGCCTCGGCGGCAGCCGCGGCGTCACCGAAGGGCACGACCACGCCGGCGCCCGCCGATTCCACGAGCTCGACGGCGACGGGCAAGGGCGTGGTGATCACCGGGACCCCGTGCGCCATGTACTCGATGATCTTGGTCGGCCGCGAATGCCGGTAGTTGGGCAGGTCCTGCAGCAGCGAGAGCCCCGCCAGGGCGCCGGGCAGCAACGCCAGGGCCTGATCGCTCGGGACGAAACCGTGCCAGACCAGCTCACCGGCGTCGTTCGCCGCCGTCAGCACGTCGGTGGCGGCGGCATCCTTTGAGCCGCCGATGATCTCCAGCCGGCACGCCCCGTCGGTGCGCTCGCGCAGGATCCGTCCCACAGCGGCCATCTCGGCGGCCCCGCGGGCCATGGTCACGGTGCCGAGGTAGACCACCCGGTCGCGCCCGGGCTCGGGCACCGACTCGGGCACTCGAACCGTGTTGGGCACCACCGGATGCCGTCTGCGGAAGCGCTCTTGGTAGGCGTATTCGGCGAGCAGGAGCCGGTGCTGTCGCTCGGTGAGGCGCTCGGCGCCGCGCCACACCCGGCCGGCCGCCCAGCGGGCCGGCTTGGGCAGCCACTCCTTGACGATGAGGGCGGCCGACGGGTCCTCGTGGACGTCCCAGACCAGATTGGGCAGCCGCAGGCCGGCGAGGGCCGCGACGAGTTCGGGGTCGTGGACGAGCACCAGATCGTGCTCCGGGCCTTCCCGCTTGACCAAGGCCCGCGCCGCCCGCGCGGCG
>NZ_DAOQZV010000374.1:0-1939 GCF_035343835.1 Nostocoides sp.
GGGTCCTCTTCGCCGGCGCCGAGGGTCGGCTGGAGTCGCTGGCCCGCGCTGCCCGGGGTGCCTGCGTGCGCGCCGGCGCGGAGGTCGACGGTGGCCGCTTCCATCCCCACGTCACGATCGCTCGGTCCAAGCGTCCGCTGGAGGCGACCCGCTGGATCCGTGTGCTGCAGGCCTACGACGGTCCCGGGTGGGTCGCCGACGAGGTCGCGCTGATCGAGACGCATCTCGGCGAGGGCCGCGGCCGGCGCCCACGGTATGAGCGCGTGGCCACCGTCCCGCTCGCATCGGCGTGACCCGCTCCGGCAGGATTGACCCATGACTCGACACGTTGCCGTCGCCGCCACCGGACCCGTTGCCGTCGACGCCGGGCTCACCGCGGTGCGCGCGGGCGGCAACGCGGTCGACGCGGCCATCGCAGCGATGTGCGTGGCGATGACGACCGAGCCGGGGGTGGTCAGCCCGATGGGCGGTGGGTTCGTCACCATTTGGCCGGCCCGCGAGGAGCCCGAAACCATCGACGGCAATGTCGCGATGCCGGGCCGGGGCCTGCCCGAGGACCGCTTCGGCCAGGGCCTGCGTCAGTTCGACCTGGCCTACGGCGGTGGCATAACGATCTTCGGCGGCTGGGGATCCGCGGGCATCCCCGGAGCCTTGTCCGCACTGCAACTCGCGCACGACCGTCATGGCAGCGGCGCTTGGGCGCAAGCGATCGAGCCAGCGGAAACCGCTGCACGCGAAGGATTTCGGCTCGGCTCGGCGGCCGCGAGCTATCTCGCCCTGACCACCGACAACCTCTTCGGCTGGGATCGTGAGACGACAGCGACACTGACGCGCGCCGACGGCACCCACCTGCAGGCCGGTGACAAGATCCGCGATACCGCACTCGCCGACAGCTGGGCGCGCATCGGCGAGCATGGCGCCGGGGATCTCTACACCGGGGAGATCGGCCGACGACTCGCAGACGCTTGCGCCGCCAATGGCGGGCTGATCACGGCGGAGGATCTCGCGGCATACGAGCCGATCGTCCGCCAGCCGCTGCGAATGTCGTTGGGGGACTGGGATATTGCCACCAACCCGCCGCCGAGCATCGGCGGCCCCATGCTCGCCGTGATGCTCTCGGAGTTGGTTCGCCGCGGACGCATCGAGTGGGCTGACATCATCGAGGTCCAGCAGGCCGTGCTCACCTATCGATCCACTGTGCACGACTATTCGCCGGACCTGGAGGAGGACGGCTACCTGATGCTCGAGACGGTGCGCGAGGCTGGGCTGAAGGGCCTCTCGACGTCCCAGTCGACCGCACACGTCAGCGCCGTCGACAGCGACGGGCTCGCCTGCGCCATCACGGCATCGAGCGGATACTCTTCCGGCGCAACGGTTCCCGGCACGGGGTTGCTGCTCAACAACTGCCTCGGCGAGCCCGAGCTCAACCGGCTCGGACTGCACGCCCTCACACCCGGCACGAGGCTCGCCTCGAATATGGCCCCGTCGGTCGGCCGCAGCGCCCGCGGCGACGTGCTCGCGATCGGCAGCCCCGGGGCCGACCGGATCACGACCGCATTGATGCAGGTCCTGGCCCGTCACTGCCTCACCGGCCTGCCGCTCGGCGAGGCGATCGCGGTACCGCGCGTGCACGTGCGGGTCGTCACGGACGAGCCGACCCGGATCGAGTTCGAGCGCGACCCCGCGGTTGCCGAGGCCGTGGTCAACTCCGGGCTGCCCGGCCACGAGCACGAGCCGCAGGCGATGTTCTTCGGCGGCGTCGGCGGCGCTGCGCGCAGCGCGACCGGAGTGCTGTATGCCGCGGGCGACCCCCGCCGCGAGGCGGCCACGGGCGTGGCCTGATCCGCGTTGAGCCGCGTTGTGGGCAGGCGTGACCCGGCTTGTGCGACGGCCCGGACTCGATGTGGGACCCCGGTGAGCCCGCCGGAGCCGGATCGTT
>NZ_DAOQZV010000375.1:0-1915 GCF_035343835.1 Nostocoides sp.
CCCGACGATGGCCGCGGCCCACACCGGCGCGGCCGCGGCGAACAGCCGATCAGCACCGAGGCCGGCCAGCGCCCCGAGCGTCGTGCTGATCAGCAGGGCTGCTCCCGGGAAGCGCTCGGCCAGGTCGTCGCCGGCCACGCCGAGGGCCACACCGGCCATGGCCAAGGCGATCGGCAGGTCCACGGCGCGGATCACCGGCAGGGCGGTCAACGCCATCCCCGAGACGACCAGGGCAACCGCCGCGAGATCACCGATCAGCCCCTCGCTGACCCGTTGTCGCCCGTCACCGCGCAACAACTGCCCGAAGAACGCGATGATCACACCGATCGCGAGCACCACGGGGAAGTGCCGCAACGGCGCTCCGCCCGGGTTGTAGCGCACCGCGAGCACCGACGCAGCAGCGGTCGCCAGGATCGCAACGCGCGTCGTCAGCGGACTCAGCGTCCCGGTGACGTGCGGCCAGCCCCAGGCGAGCAGAAGCGCCGCGAGCACGACGGCCAGCACGACATAGGTCTCACCCGCCGCCTCGCACAGCACCAGCAGCATGGCCCCGAGGATCGTCGCCGAACCGGCCAGCGTGGAGCGGAAACTGGCGCCCTGGGCGACCGCGGCATGCGACACGCGCAAATACTGCCACTCCCTTGCACGCTCGCGGCACCGCCGCCGGGCAGCAGAGCGCGCTCAGCCGCCGGCGAAGGGCGGCAGCACCTCCACGACCGCGCCCGCCGGGACGGCCACATCGGAACGGACCGGGAGGCCGTCGAGGAGGATCGCGCAGACGGGCAACACCGCCGCGAGTGCCGTATGCCGTTCCCCCGCCCCCACCACCAGCTCACCGATAGTCCCGGGCGCGACCCATTCCTCGGCGACGCCCGCGGCGGCGCGGGCCCCCGCCCAGTAACGAATCAAGACCCCCTGACCAGCGGATTCACTCCGAGGCGGGGTTGGCGGGGAGAGTCGCGCGGAGGGGTCCGGGACTCGGGAAAGGGCATGAGGATCGGCCATCACGGCCTATCCTGCCTGTTATGGCCAGGCTTTTGCTGTTGACCAACGCGCTCGCTCCGAGCGCCGAAGTCCTGCCTGCGCTGGCGCTCCTCAGCCACAATGTCCGCATTCTCCCGGCCGAGGCGACCGCCCTGGTCAATGCCCCCAACGCCGACGCCGTCCTCGTCGATGCGCGCCGCGAACTGGCCCACGGCCGCTCCTTGTGCCGCATTCTGCGCACCACGGGGACCTCGGTCCCGGTCATCGTCGTCCTCACCGAGGGCGGGCTGGCGGGCCTGACCGCGGAGTGGGGCGTGGACGATGTCCTGCTCGACACCGCCGGCCCGGCCGAGGTCGAGGCGCGCCTGCGTCTGGCCGCCGGCCGCTTGGTCGCCGACGACCCCGACGAGGACCTGCCGATCACGGCGGGCGCCTTGACCATCGACGAGGCCAGCTACTCCGCGCGTATCGGCGAGCGGACGCTCGATCTGACCTACAAGGAGTTCGAGCTGCTGAAATACCTCGCCCAGCACCCCGGACGGGTCTTCACCCGCGCCCAGTTGCTGCAGGAGGTCTGGGGGTACGACTACTTCGGCGGCACTCGCACCGTCGACGTCCACGTCCGACGGCTGCGGGCCAAGCTCGGCGGCGACTACGAGTTGCTCATCGGCACGGTGCGCAATGTCGGCTACCGCTTCGTCACCGAACCCTCGCCGAACGCCGAGTCCGTGCTGGCATGATCCCGACGCCGGTCACCACCTTGACCCAGGCGCAAGCGGCGGATGTGCGCGCCCTCGCCGCCACAGCGGCCCGCCACGACGGCGTCCCACCGCTCTCGGAGGCCTACCTGCTGCGCCTCGACCAGCCGAACGCCGCCACCCACCTGCTCGACCGCGGCGCCTCGGGTGGGCTCGCGGCATACGGGCAGGTG
>NZ_DAOQZV010000376.1:0-1909 GCF_035343835.1 Nostocoides sp.
TCGAAGAACTTGCGCCGGGCATGGCTCCAGCACAGCGCGCTGGTCACCGGACCCGGAGCGCGGTCGGTCCGGTAGAGGTCGTTGTAGCCGCCATAGGCGTCGGCCTGCAGGATGCCTTGCCACCCGCCGAGATGCCGGTTGGGATGGGTCTTCTCCCGGTCGCGCGAGAAGAAGAACAGCGCGGCGGGCGGCGCGCCGCCGGCGAAGGGGCGATCGTCCCGGACGTAGGTCCAGAGCCGCGCGGCAAGCGTGCCGCCCCGGGCGAGCAGCGGCACGGTGGTGTCGTCGCCGTGCAGGCGGTCGGCCGCCCGCACATGCTGCGCGATCAGGGCATGGAGCGGCTCCAGCGCGACGGTGGCATGGCCGACGAGATCGGCCAGGGTGGACAGGCTGAGCGCGACGCCCTCGCGCGCGAAGCGCTCGCCGAGCCGGTTCAGCGGCTGGTGCTGGCCGAACTTCTCGAAGGCCACCATCGCGATGAGGCTGGGACCGGCCCAGCCGCGCGGGATGGCGTGGAACGGCGCCGGTGGCTGGCTGATCTTCTCGCAGTCCCGGCAGGTGAACTTCTCGCGCACCGTCTGGATCACCTTCCACTGACGGGGGACCACCTCGAGCGTCTCGGTGATGTCCTCGCCCATCTTCACGATCCGGGACGAGCCGCAGCAGGTGCAGCTGGTGGGGGTCGCGACGACCACGCGCTCGCGCGGCAGATGTTCGGGGAACGGCTTGCGCGCCGGCTTGCGCCGCTCGAAGGCGCGGACCGGCGCCGGCTGCGCCATCGCCTCCGCCCGAAGCGCATCTTCCGTGGCCGCGGCCTCGAGTTCCTCGAGCTGGAGTTCCAGCTGCTCGATCAGCCGGGCGCGGCGTTCGGAGCGCTGACCGAACTGCTCGCGCCGCAACTTGGCGAGCTCGAGCTTGAGGTGCGAGATCATCGCTTCGGAGGCCGACACCACCGCCTGCGCCTGGGCCAGCTCGGCCTTGGCGGCCGCCAGCTCGGCGCGAAGTCGGGCGATTTCGGCGGCGTCCTCGGACATGGCCGAGGCTACCATGCCGAACGGCCAAAGCCGAGCAGAAACAGAAGGATGCGGGCGATCAGCCCGCCTTTGCCGGCCGCTGCGTCCAGCGCGGATTGCGCCAGTCGATCCCCTCCAGCAGATAGCCCAGCTGCGCCGCCGAGATCTGCACCGCCGTCCCGCCCTGGCTCACCGGCCAGATGAACTTGCCCGCCTCCAGCCGCTTGGCGTAGAGCGACATGCCCACCCCGTCGTGCCAGAGGAGCTTCACCAGCTCGCCTCGACGGCCACGAAAGCAAAAGACCTCCCCGCCGTGCGGATCGCGGCCGAGCCCTTCCTGCACCTTCAGCGCCAGGCTGTTCATGCCGCAGCGCATGTCCGTCACCCCGCCCGCGATCCAGACCTTCACACCTGCCGGAAACGCGATCATGCACTCTCCAGCACCGGCAGCAGGCGCGCCAGAGCCGCGGGATCGACCGCCGCCGAGACAATAACCCGCCGCCCGTTCCCCAGCACGATCTCGATCTTCGCCTCCCGACCCGATGCATCGGGAGAGGCAAGACGCGGCGCAGGCGGGGCCTCCGCCGTCAGCGCCAGCGCTGTGAACATCGGCCCGCCCGCACCCAGCTGCCCGGCGCGGTAGTCCCCACGCCACCGCGTCAGAAGCGACCGCGAAATCCCGTGACGCCGCGCCGTCGCCGACCCCTGACGATGGCCGCGCAGGCTCTCCTCGACAATCCGCACCTTCTCGTCGTCCGTCCAGGCCCGACGACGCCACGCGTCCCCAACCGCCAGAAGCTCAAAATCGGAGACGACCTTTGCCCATGCCATAAGGCATGCTCTTACCCCCGGCACCCGCGATCAGTCAGACGGCCGCCCCCGGAGGGATACGATCA
>NZ_DAOQZV010000377.1:0-1880 GCF_035343835.1 Nostocoides sp.
GGCGCGCCGGCGCGGCGTGGCCTTGGTGGCCCTGGCCGAGAACGCGAGCTGGGCGCACGTCATCCAGGTGCTGCGCGAGGCCCTGAACCGGGCCGCGACCGGCGCCCCACGAACCGTCGCCGACGACCTGTTCGCCCTCGCCGATGCGGCGGCCGGCCTAGTCGAGGCGGCGGTGACCATCGAGGACGCCCGCCACCGGGTGCTGGCGTATTCCTCGCGCCAGCACCGGGCCGATCCGGCCCGCGTGTCGACCATCGTCGGCCGCCGTGTCCCCGCCGCCGTCGTGTCCACCTTGCGCGCCGGGGGTGTCTTTCGCCGGATGGCCCGCAGTGACGAGCCGTTCTTCCTCGCTGCCGGCGTCACTCCGGACCTCGGGGCGCGATTCGTGGTGCCGGTGCGCGCGGGGGGTGAGTGGCTCGGCTCGATCTGGTGCGCCGTGGACGCCCCACCCGCTGCGCCTGTGATCGAGGAGCTGCGCACGATGGCCGCGGCCGTGGCCTTGCAGTTGTTGACCCAGCGCGCGCAGACCGACCTGACCCGGCTGGTCTGGCTCGACCGGCTCCGGCAGTCGCTGGTGGAGCCGGCCGCGGACGCGGCGACCTGGCTGCCGACCGGTCCATGGCGGGTCGTGGTGCTGGCCGGGACGCCGGAGCCGGCCGGCCGGCCGCTGTCCGAGAGTGCCCGTGAGCTGCCGCTGCTCGATCTATGGGTGGCGACCCTGCGCCGGCGGGGCTGGCCGCAGCCGGCACTGGTGGATGTGGCGGATGGCGTTTTCGCCATCGTCACCGACGCCGCTCCCATCGCGAGGGGACGGGAAGGCCACGATCCGCTCGCTCGCGACGGCATCGCGCCATCCACCGTCGGGCGCGCGGGCACGTGGGCGTGGCTGCGGGCGGCCGTCGAGGATGTCGCCTCGGCCGGCTGCCTGGTCACCGCCTGTGCCGCGACGCCGAGCGAGGTGGCGGCTGACCTGCCGCGCGCTCGGCGCGAGGCGCTTGAGGTCGCCGAACTCTATGCCCCGCACGGAGATTCGACGGTCCGCCAGGCGGATGAGGTGTGGCCCGCGCTCACCATCGCCCGCGCGACGCGGGCCGTCGGTGGTGACCGGCCGATCGGGCCCCTTGCCGCCCTCGCTACCGACCCGGCGGACCAGGAGCGGGATCGGGATACGCTGCGGGCCTGGCTCGACCACCCAGGCGCGCCGCGGCGCGCCGCTGCCGAGCTCGGCGTTCACGTCAACACGGTGCGCTACCGGATGGACCGGATTGCGGCCCTGCTCGACGTCGACCTCGACGACAGCGATGTCCGACTCGCCCTCCAACTCCTGCTCCGCGCCCACCACACCCCTGACCCGTTCCCTCCGAACTGACCTGCGCAACCACATGTGCATGTGTAGAATTGCTGAATGAGCACCCTGGAGCGACGCCTGCACGTCCTGATCGACCAAGCGCGCTACGACCAGCTCACCGCGGAGGCCACGCGCACCGGCCGGTCGGTTGCTGACATCGTCCGCTCCGCGATCGACCTGCACTTCGATGAGGACCGCGACCAGGCCCGTCGCGCGGCTGCGGCCCGGTTCCTGCTGGCATCGGCGGACTCGGATTCCGATCCGGGCGAGACGTGGGAAGAGATGCTGGCCATCCAGGAGGCCGAGTTGGATCGCCGGCTCGACCTCGCGTGAACCCGCGCCCGAATCTGTTCCTCGACACCCCCGTATTCCTCTACGCCCTGGGCAAGGCGGCCCCTGCCAAGGCCGCCGCCCAAACCCTGCTTCGCGACGCATCGGTCGGGCAGTTGCGCCTCCACACGGGGGCGGAATGCGTCCAAGAGGTCATCTTCCACCGCCTCCGTTCCGGCTCCCGGAACCTCGCGGTCAATCA
>NZ_DAOQZV010000378.1:0-1871 GCF_035343835.1 Nostocoides sp.
CCGCGCGGGCCGCGGGCCGCGGCGCCGAACTCGCCGTCGCCGTCCCGACGACCGAGGGCGACGCGATTGTTCACTACGTCCGTACGCAGCCTGACGGCGGCCTCGAGGCGTATGTCGACCCGACGGGCGACCGGTTCGCCGGCGGGAACCCGGCGTGGGGTCGCTCGACCTGCCCGGCGGGGACGAGCCTGACGGCGTGCGTGCCTCTGATCTTCGCCGGCTGACGCGCCTGCAACGGGCCGGCGCCCTCCGGTGTATCAAGGGGTGTGCACGACAAGATGGGGTTCGAGCGATTCGTGCGGGAGAGCACGCCGACCCTTTGGCGGCAGGCTTGAGCGCTGACGGGCTCCCAGCCCGACGCGGCCGACCTGCTCCAGGAGACCGACGTCAAGGTCGGGGCCGCATGGCGGCGCGTGGACGCGAGCGGGAATCCGGTCGGATATGCGCGGAGGACGATGACGAGGTTGCACATCAACGGCTGGCGGGCGCAGGCGCGCCGCCCCGAATCCGTCGTCGCCCAACCACCCGAGCGTGCGCAACGGAGCGGGACCGAACGGATCGACGACCGCGACCGTGCATCGCCGTATGGTGGACCGCGCACGCGTGCGTCTCGCCGGCTCGCTCGTGGGATTCGGCGCGCTGGTGGGGTCGGCGGCCGGCATACGGCTAATCCTGGGGAACGGCGCTTCTCACACCGCGCCGCCGGCCGGGACCACGTGCGCGATCCCGTTCACGCTGGCGACGCCGCCCTCGGGGTCGCCGACTGACCAGGCGTACGCGCGGGACCCGGCCGCCGTGGCCGTCGCCACGCGCCAACTCGTCGCCTATCTGCCCACGTGGTGCACCGAGGGAGTTACTGCAGCCTTCGACTATCTCGACCCGCAGTGGCGCGGCGACCCGCCCGAGGTGGTCGGCTATCCGCGGCTGACATCCGGGGCCGTGGAGATTTTTGCCATGACCCCGACCGCGGAGGGCTATGCAGGGTTCGTCAACCTGACCCTGCACCTCTCCGGTGACCCGTTGGCGTGGAATGACGGCGTCAACTCGCGGTTCGTCATGCTGCGGAAGGTAGCGGGCGTGCCGGGCGATTACGCGATCACCCTCAACACCGGCCCGTGAGGCGGCCGGGTGGCCATTCGTACGACCCGCCCGCTAGAGTGGCTAGACCCCTGGCCGAGTGTGGTCCGCGGCGGTCCAGGGCCTCCCCGGGGATCGTCGTACACGGCGTGACTCAAGCGAGCCAGCGACTCGGCGCCGGCACCCGGTCGAGCCGAGGACGGCGCGGGCGGGATGCGCTTTTGCGGTCTATCGTGGCCGAATGGACGCGCGGTCGGAATACGAAGCCGCGATGGCGGTCCGGACCCAGGGCGAGGTCATCACGGCCCACCGACGCGCGCTGTTGGGCTTGACTGCCGCGCAGCGCGCTGTGCTTCTCGACGCGGTCCGGACGCACCTGTTGACGGGGACACGGCATACGTCGGACGACGTGGATGCCCTGGCGCGCTTCGTCGCGTGTGCCGAGATGCGCCGGCCTGGGAGCCTGCTCGGGCGGGTCACGCCCGATCTTGCTCATCGTCTGCGCGGATTTGTTGTGACCGCGTTGCCCGTGCTTCCGTCGAGAATCCGCGAGCGGCACGATGTCGGAGAGCCGGAAACGCCGGCCCGGCGCAAGGGCAGCGGATGGGACGGGCTCGCGAATGATCCGGCCTATCAAAATCTCGTTGCGAGCCACATGATGCTCTGTGTGACGGGCACCGGGGATGTGCTGCGGCGGCACCGGACGGCCGGGCTCGGCTGAGGCTTCGGCGGGTCCTCGGCGAACGGCAAAGGGACCCCGCACGGAGTGCTGGGTCCCAAGTCGTGAGTGGAGC
>NZ_DAOQZV010000379.1:0-1860 GCF_035343835.1 Nostocoides sp.
GAGGGCCGAGGCGGCGGTCGGCGCCGAGCGGGCCCGGATCGCGCGCGAGCTGCACGACGTCGTCGCCCACCATGTCAGCCTCATCGGGGTGCAGGCCGGGGCGGCCCGTGCGACGCTCGACCGCTCCCCCGAACGGGCCCGGGCGGCCCTGAGCTCGATCGAACAGTCCAGCCGCGAGGCGGTCCACGAGATGCACCGGCTGCTGCACGTACTGCGTCCGGTGGGCGGCGAGGCTCCGGGCAGCGGGGCCCAGCTCAGCCCGCAACCCACCCTCCCCGACCTGCCGGCCACCGCGGCCCGATGGAGCCAGGCGGGCCTGGAGGTGAGCCTGCAGCTGACTGGCCCGATCGACGCCGTGGACCCGGCCCGCAGCACGTGCGCCTACCGGATCGCCGAGGAGGCCCTCACCAATGTCTCCCGACACAGCAGCGCCACCGCCGCCTCGGTCACCGTCACCGTCGGCGATCAGGTCACCGTCGACGTCCTCGACCCCGGTCCGGCCCGCGTCACGACCAGCCCGGGCAGCGGGCGCGGTCTGGTCGGGATGCGTGAGCGCGCCGCGCTCTTCGGCGGGACCGTCTCCGCGGGCCAGGACGGCACCGGCTTCCGGGTGACCGCCCACCTGCCAAGGTCCACCGATGGCTGAGTCGGGCCGTACGTGGGGGCCACCGCGGGTGGTCATCGTCGATGACCAGCCGATGATGCGGATCGCCCTGCGCACCATCCTGGAAGCCCAGGGAATCGAGGTGTGCGGCGAGGCCGGCGACGGCGAGCAGGCCGTGGCGGTCGTGCGCTCCACAGACCCGGACGTCGTCCTGATGGACGTGCGGATGCCCGGCCGCGACGGCATTGCCGCCACCGCCGAACTGACCGTCCAGGCGCCGTCGGTGCGGGTCATCGTGCTGACGACCTTCGATGACGACGAGGTGCTCTTCGGCGCGCTGGACGCCGGGGCGAGCGGTTTCTTGCTCAAGAACTCCCGGCCCGAAGCGCTCGTGCACGCGGTGTATGCCGTCGTTGCCGGCGACGCGGTGCTCGATCCGGCCGTCACCGCCCGAGTGATGCGGCGCGCCGAACGCCCCACCGGCGCCCCGAACGTGGCTCAACGCCTGACCGACCGCGAGCTGGACGTGTGGTGGCTGATCGCCCAAGGGTTCTCCAACGCCGAGATCGCCGCCCGCTTGCGGGTCACCGAGGCGACCGTCAAAACCCACGTCTCCCGAGTGCTCACCAAGCTGGGCGTGCGCGACCGGGTGCAGGCGGTCATCGCGGCATACCGCAACGGCCTGGCCACCACGACCCGGCACGTCGCCCCGCATCGCGACCAGGCCCACGACTGAGGTGACGGTCCAGCCAACCGTCGAGCCCACATCCACCCCGGCGACCACTCCGCCGTTCACCGGTAGGCCTGGCGGCCCGCGCCGTCACGTCCCGGGAGACACCGCGGTCTGCCTCGTCAGGACTGCCGACGGCGCCCGACGAGCCCTATCGTGGCCGGATGCAGATCCGGCGGGGATACGCGCTGGGCGGAGTCGCCACCGGGGCCTTTGGGACCGTGCCGGGGCTGATGCTGTTGCCCTACCTCACCGAACGGTTGGGCGTCGCGGCGGCGCTGGCCGGAGTGGTCGTCTTCCTGCCGAAAGCCTGGGACGTCGTGCTCAACCCGATCGCCGGGCGGATCAGCGACCGCTCCACCCACCCGGCCGGACCGCGCCGACCCTTCCTGCTGCGGGCTGGGCTCGCGCTCGCCGGCTGTTTCGCCCTGCTCTTCGCCGGGCCCGCCCAGCCGCAGGCCCTGGCCACCGCGTGGGTGGTGGTGGCCTTCCTGGCGTGCGCGACGGCATACGCGTTCTTCCAGGT
>NZ_DAOQZV010000380.1:0-1850 GCF_035343835.1 Nostocoides sp.
ATCGCAGGGAGAGCCGGAGCTGACGGCGCCGGCGCGGGCGTGACCGCGGGCGCAGGCGTGGCAGAAAACGCGGCGGCGGGCGCGGGAGTCGGGCTGCTCGCGGTGTTGACGATCGTCGGCGTCGTCGGGTCGCTCGCGCCGCGAGCCACGGTGGACTGGGGCGCGATCTTTGGCACCGGGGCCACCTTGTGGCTGCTGCTGGGCGGTGCTCGCGTCGCGGCCGACGGGCTGTTGTTCGCCTTGACGCCATTGCTCGGTTTGGCCGCGTTGGTGTGGCTCGCGCGCTCGTCGGCGCGGCGGTCCCTGCCGGCAACCCCCACCCGATGGACGTATGCCGCGTGGCTGGGCGGCTATATCGCCGTCACCTTGGCCGCGGTCGCCCTCGCGCTCGCCGGGCCGGCGACCCCCGTCTGGTGGTCGTTGCCGCTGCCGGTCCTCGGTGTGCCAGCTTTGGCGCTGGCCTTGGCCGAACTCCCGACCGGGCGCTGGGAGCCGATCGTACGGCGGGTGCCACGCCTGATCCGGCGTGCCGTTCGGCCGGCGATCCGCACCGGCGCGCTGATGCTCGGCCTCGGCTGTGCCCTGGTGCTGCTCACGGTCGCGGTGCGCATCGGGCGGGTCTCGGCGCTCTACGGCGAACTCGACACCGGGGTGCTCGGCGGCTTCGCGCTCACCCTCGGGCAGGCGCTGGCCCTGCCCAACCTCGGGCTCTGGGCGGTGAGCCTGCTCGCCGGGCCGGGGTTCACGATCACCGAGGGGTCAAGCGTCACGCTCGGGCATTCGGACGGCGGATTGCTGCCGCTGATCCCGGTCCTCGGCGCGCTGCCGGGCAAGGCGTCCTTCGGCTGGTACGTCTGGGCCCTCTATCTGGTGCCCGTGCTCGCCGGGGGTTATGCCGCCCGCCGCACGCTCGCCGAGATCCCACGGCTAGCCAGCGGCCGGACCAAGGTGGGGTCGGTGGCGGTCACCGTCGGGCTCACCGCCGTGCTGCTCGCCGTGCTCGACGGGGTGGCCGGCGGGTCCCTCGGCGACGGCCGGCTAGCGGATGTCGGCCCGTCGGCCCTGTCGTTGTGCCTGGCCCTGATGCTCGCCCTCGGCCTGGGGGCCGCGGTCGTGGTCGCCCGCGACTGGTGGCGGCTGCGCCGGTAGCCCCAGGCCCTAACCTCTGCTAGCAGACGTTAGGTGACGTCGAGCAGGGTAGACCCTGCTACAGGTCACTTAACCTGTGCAAAGTCGAGCCTGGTCTGGCCGGCGAGGGCCCGCACCACATCGACGAGCAGCCCGCGCTCCTCGACCTTGATCCGCTCGTGCAGACTCTCCTCGGTGTCGCCCGGCTCGACGCGCACCGCCCGCTGATCGATGATCGGCCCGGTGTCGACACCCGCGTCCACCCAATGACAGGTCGTCCCGGTCACCCGCACCCCGTGCGCGAGCGCATCGCGCACGCCGTGCGCCCCCGGGAAGCTGGGCAGCAGCGCCGGGTGCGTATTGATGATCCGCGACCCGTCGAGGACGGCCGGACCCAGGATTCGCATGAACCCCGCCGACACCACCAGCTCGGGCGAATAGCTCGCGATTGCCGCGGCCAATGCGGCATCCCAGGCGGCGCGATCGGCATACGTGCCGGGAGCGACGACAAAGGACGGTATGCCGGCACCCACCGCCCGCTCGACCCCGAGCGTCCCCTCCCGGTCGGCTCCGACAGCGACGATGCGGGCGGGAAAGCCCGGCTCGCCGGCCGCGTCGATGAGCGCCTGGAGCAGGGTGCCTGACCCCGACACCAGGACGACCAGCCGCAGGGGCGCGCCGGGCGCGGCGGAGAGCGGGTTCGTCACCCGGCCGAGCCTAAT
>NZ_DAOQZV010000381.1:0-1825 GCF_035343835.1 Nostocoides sp.
GCCGCCGGGCGCGCGGCGCCCGACGGGCGCGTGCTGGCGGCCCACTGGACGGGTGGGTGCGCGCTCGCGTTCGCTGTCGGCGCGGGGGCGGTGATCGTCATACCAGCAAATCTCGGGCCGGTTCCTGTGGGCAAGCTGTGGGCACCCCATGGCGGCGCCACGAACGGTCGCGGTCAGCTGGTCAGCAGTTGCCAGGTGAGCCGGATGACGAAGGCGCTCACCACGACGACGAAGACCGAACGGACGAATCCGGACCCGCGGGCGACCGCGGTGCGGGCGCCCAGATAACCGCCGACGAGGTTGCAGACGGCCATGATCGCGCCCAGATGCCACAGCACATGACCGCCCGGGGCGAAGACGGCCAGCGCGCCGAGGTTGGTCGCGACATTGGCGATCTTGGCCTTGGCGCTGGCCTCGAGGAAGGCGTAACCGAGGAGGCCGACGTGAGCGAAGACCAGGAAGGAGCCGGTGCCAGGCCCGAGTGCGCCGTCATAGACGCCGAGGAGGAAGCCGGTAAGCATGGCCAAGGCCGTGTGCCGCGCCCCGCTGTGCCGCAGGGCCGTCACCGAGCCGAGGTCGGGCCGCAGCAGGGTATAGGTGCCGACGAGCACGAGCATCACGAGGATGATCGGGTTGAAGGCGGACTTCGGGATGTGCAGGCCGATGATCGCGCCGCCGGCGGAGCCGACGAAGGCGACCACGGCCATGGGCAAGGCGGTGCGCAGGTCGGGTTTGATCCGGCGGTAGTAGGTCAGCGCGCTGGAGCCGGTGCCCCAGACCGAGGCGAACTTGTTGGTTGCGAGGACCTGGGCGGGGCTGGCGCCGGGGACGCCCAGCAGCAGGGCCGGCAACTGGATCAGGCCACCGCCCCCGACGACGGCATCGATCCAGCCGGCGAGCACGGCGGCCAGGCCGAGCCAGACCTCGGAGGGGACCTCGCTCACGCCCACCCGTCGATGATCTTGAGGATGTCGAGGAGTTCGTGGGCCGTGGCGTCGGGGGTCGCATCGACCGAAACCTGTTGCACCAGTGGGATGTCCGAGTGCGGAATCCAGATGGCGCGCATGCCGATCTGCTGCGGCCCGTGGACATCCTCATAGAGCCGGTCGCCGACATAGACGGCTCGGTGGGCCCGCACGCGGACTGCGGCGAGGGCTGCCTCGAAGGCCTCGCGGTGGGGTTTGACGACGTGGATTTCGGAGGAGTAGACGTCGCCGTCGATGAGGTCCAGGACGCCGTCGCGGGCGAAGACCGAGCGATGGTAGTCGCGCGTCCAGATGGTGTTCGACAGCAACCCGACGCGGATCCCGCGCTGGTGCAGGCCCTCCCAGAGCGGGCGCACCTGGGGATCGGTGAAGGTGTGCGGCTCCCAAAAGCGCCGGTAGGCGGCGAGCGCGAGAAGTTGCTTGTCGTTCTCGGGATCGAGGCCGGCCGCGGCGAGAATGTCGTCGATATGGGCGCTCTCGTGCGCGGTACGGCCGCGGGCCCACGCCTCGTCCTCGGCGGCAAGAATCCGGTCGGCGAGATCGTGGGCCGCTTGCAGATCGGCCTCAGGGATGTCGGACGAGTCGAGCGGTATGCCGTGGATCTCGCGGGCATACACCCGCCACTGCTCGCCGATGTCGACCGGGTGCCACGGGGTCAGCGTGCCACCCCAGTCGAAGATCACCGCGTCAATGGGCTCGCTCGTCACCCCGCAACCTTAGACGTCGAGTGGCCGGTTCAGACCCGTCGAAAGGCCGGTTCAAACCCGTCGAGTGGCCGGTTCAGACCCGTCGAGTGGCCGGCACCGTAATAGCCGGAGCCGGTCTTCTTGCCCTCTCAG
>NZ_DAOQZV010000382.1:0-1808 GCF_035343835.1 Nostocoides sp.
CCGCTCGATGCGCGACTACATCGACCGCATCTGGCACGTCAAAACCGGCGTCTGACCCCTGGTCCTACCTTCTGCTAGCAGCATTTAGGTGACGTCGAGCACGGTCTACCCTGCTCGACGTCACCTAACCTGCGCTGAGTCAGGCCCCTTCGGGGCGCCGGGGTTCCCGTGGAAGACCCATGTGCGCTGCACGTGATAGGCCACCGCGAAGAGCACGATGTCGACGATGATTTTCGCCCAGATGACGTGTCCCGCCAGCAGCATCGACATCGCCGTTGTGCCGAGCGCGGACGCCGCGAGCACGCCGAACGCGAGCGCGTAATAGCGCCAGGCCGAGCCATGACGCGCAAAGACCAGATGCCGGTTGATCAGGAAGTTCACCGCCGACGAGACCACCCGCGCGGCCAGCGTCGCCGTCACCACGGCCCGCAGGTAGGACCGGCCGTCGAACACCCCGTCGATCACCAAGGTGAAGACGCTCAGGTCGATCAGCGCCGCCACCCCCGAGGACGCGAAATACGACCCGGCCCGGGCGAAGATGCTCCGGTAGATGATCACCGAGTCGCGCACCGGCCGGAAGTGGCTGACGCTATTGCTCTTGTCGTGATAGATCGTCGCCACGGGCACCTCAACGATGGGCACCCCGGCGGACAACGCCCAGGTCAGGGCGTTCATCTCGTAGTCGAAACGCTCCCCGGGCACCCGAGACATCGGCTCTAGCAACGCCGCCGGTATGCCGCGCAGCCCCGTCTGCGTGTCCGGCAGCGTCTGCCCGTAGAGCGCCTTGATCACCAGCGTCGTCAGCTTGTTGCCGAGCCGGCTGAGCAGCGGCACATGCGGCAGGTCGACATCGCGCGCTCCCAGAACGAAGATCCGCGCCCCGTCCGCGGCCTGCACCCGGTCGGCCACCGTGCGGATGCCCTGGGCCGTATGCTGCCCGTCCGAGTCCGCTGTGACGACCACGGCATCCGGGCGGCGGGCCGCGATATCGGCGAACGCCGTCTTCAACGCGGCCCCCTTGCCGCGGTTCTCCGGATGGGTGAGCACCCGGCAGCCCGGCGAGGCCGCGATCGCGGCGAAGACCTCGCCGAAGGCCAGCCCCGAGCCGTCATCGATCACCAGCACCTCACCGAAGCCGGCCGCAGCAAGCTCGCGCGCGAGGTCGACGAAGGCGGGCTCGGGGTGGAGCGAGGGGATCACGACGATCGTGTCGGCATACGTGCTCATCGCGCGACCACGACCGGCCGGCCGGGCGTCAGCACGTGGCCACGCAACCGCAAATAGGCATCGCCCGCGGGATAGGGGTCCACCACGGCCGCATAGTCGCAGGGTACCGGGAGCGTGGCGCGGGCTCGGTCCGGTGCCCGCAACGTGGCGACGTGCTCGTCAAGGAGGAGATAGCGCACCAGGGCCGTGCGATAGCCGCCGTCGCGGACATCGCTGAAGACACACACCGACGCGTCGGGCTTGATCGTCAACTGGCCGAACGCGGCAGCCACCCGGACCCGGACGTCATCCGCCGGCACCGGGTCGAGGAGCGGCCCCCGCGGAATGAGAACGGCGCAGCCGGCCAGGCTCAGCACCAGCGCGGCCGGCGCCCACGTCCACCCGGCGTGCTCGGCGATGTGCAGGCCGACCAGGACGACCACCCCGAGGAGCACCAGCGTCAGCGTCGAGAGATAGCGGATGAATCCGGCCAGGGCCAGCGCCTCGCCGGTCGGCATGGACAGCAGGTACATCGCGTAGAGCCCGCCCAGATAGACGAGGGTCACGCCGAGCACGCCTGCGCCGGTGGCGGCGGCGCGCCG
>NZ_DAOQZV010000383.1:0-1767 GCF_035343835.1 Nostocoides sp.
GTGGGGCAGGATCTCGTCGGCGGTCTTGGTCCAGGTGAATGGGTGGCAGCGGTCGTTCCAGCCTTCGATGAATCGGGTGATGGCTGCGACGAGTTCTTTGACGTTGTCGAAGGATCCGCGTCGGATGGCCTGTCGGGTGATGATCCCGAAGAACACCTCGACGAGGTTGAGCCAGGACCCTGAGGTCGGGGTGAAGTGGCTCTTCCGATTTGAGGGTGTAGCCGGTTGTCGGCGTGGGGGCGTGTCGGTGTCGGGTTGATGGGTCGAGGTCTTCCGATGATGGGAGTTACGACTCTGCCCACTCGAAAGACCTCGACATGTCTGACACTACGTTCACGACCCCGGACCTGACCACTTTCACCGGGGTGGACGATCTCGGCCTGATGGTTGTTGGCCAGCGGTTGGAGCCGGGTCGGGCGGTGTTGTCCTGCCGGGTCCTGGAGCCGGATCAGTGGTGTCGTTGGTGCGGGGGCGAAGGACGTCCACGGGATTCGGTCACCCGCCGGCTTGCGCATGCCCCGTTTGGTTGGCGTCCAACGGTATTGGAGATCCAGGTCCGCCGGTATCGATGCCGCGAGTGCGGGAAGGTGTGGCGCCAGGACACCAGTGCCGCCGCCTCGCCGCGGGCGAAACTGTCCCACCGGGCGGTGCGCTGGGCGTTGGAGGCGCTGGTCACTCAGCATCTGACTGTGGCACGGGTCGCCGAGGCCTTGAACGTGGCCTGGGACACCGCCAACGACGCCGTCTTGGCCGAGGGCCGCCGGGTGCTGATCGAGGACCCGCACCGGTTCGACGGCGTCACCGTGATCGGGGTTGACGAACACTGCTGGCGCCACACCCGCCGCGGCGACAAGTTCGTCACCGTGATCATCGACCTGACCCCCATCCGGGACAAGAGTGGCCCGGCTCGGCTGCTGGACATGGTCGAGGGCCGCTCCACCGAGGCGTTCGCGACCTGGCTGCGCGATCGCGATCAGGCCTGGCGTGAACGGATCGAGGTGGTCGCGATGGACGGGTTCACCGGCTTCAAAACCGCTGCGGCACAAGAACTGCCGGCAGCTGTGGCGGTGATGGACCCCTTTCACGTGGTCCGCCTCGCCGGGGAAGCGTTAGAGGTATGCCGGCGCCGGGTCCAACAAGCCACCACGGGCCACCGCGGACGCAAAGGCGATCCGCTGTACGCCGCGCGCCGAACCCTGATGACCGGGGCCGACCTGCTCACCACCCGCCAACAACAGCGACTAAGCGCGGTGTTCGCCGTCGAGGAGCACGTCGAGGTCGAAGCGACCTGGGGCGTCTACCAGCGCATGATCGCCGCCTATCGCGAACCCGACCGCACCCGCGCCCGCCACGCCATGCGGAACCTGATCACCGCGATCAGCGCCGGCGTCCCCGCCGACCTGAAAGAGATCATCACCCTGGGCCGGACCCTGAAGAAACGCGCCGACGACGTCCTCGCCTACTTCGACCGGCCCGGCACCTCCAACGGACCCACCGAAGCTCTCAACGGCCGCCTCGAACACCTCCGCGGCTCCGCCCTCGGCTTCCGCAACCTCACCAACTACATCGCCCGCTCCCTACTCGAAACCGGCGGATTCAGACCACAACTACACCCTCGTTTGGGATGAGCCCCTTATGCCCCACTTGTGCCCGCGGGCGACAATTGCAGAAGGGCCCTGACCGCGTTTCCGCAGGTCAGAGCCCCAAAGTCAACTGGTCGGGGTGACAGGATTTGAACCTGCGGCCTCTTCGTCCCGAACGAAGCGC
>NZ_DAOQZV010000384.1:0-1756 GCF_035343835.1 Nostocoides sp.
GGATCGTGTGGGCCGGCGATGAGGCGCCCCGGGACCGGGCGGGCGACTGGACGTGGGCGGAGCGCAGCGTGTGCCTCGCGCTCGTGGCGGCCACCATCGTGCTGGGCCTCTGGCCGGCGCTCGTCGTTCCGGCCCTGGCGATCCGAGCGGTGACCCCATGACCGCGACCCTGGTGACGCTCGACTGGTGGGTGCTGGCTCCGGTGCTCGCGCCGGCCTGCGGTGCGCTGCTGGTGTTGGTGCTCGATGCGCTCGCGCCGCGGGCGCGTGGAGTGCATCTGCCCGTGGGGTTGGTGGCGCTCGGGTGCGCCATCGGCGCCTTGCCGTATGCCGTGTCCCGCGGCGCCGAGCCGACGCGGACCCTGTGTCTGCCGGGCCCGTCGGCGCGCTGCTTCTACGAGGCCACGTCGTGGGGGGTAACCCTGCAGCTTGTCGCGCTGACGTCCTCCCTGCTGGTGTTGTTGATGCTCGGGCCCGGGACGGTGCATGTCGATCGGGGTCAGCGCGGCGGGCCGGCGGTAACGGTGGCGCTTGTGCTGACCGCCACGGCCGGGGCGGCGTTGGTGCCTGCCACCCGGGACCTGCCGACGTGGCTGATCGCGATCGAGTTGGCGACCCTCCCGGCCATCGCCCTCATTGCCTTGTCCCGCGCGCCCGGCGCCGACGGCGGCGCGCTGTCGCTGCTCATGGTGTCGCTGACCTCCTTTGCGCTGCTGGCGGTCGGGCTGGGCCTGTGGATTCTGGCCACCGGCGATCCGACCTTCTCGGCGACGAGCGTCGAGTGGGCGTGGCAGGACACGCCGCCGCATCGGGCACAGCTGTTAGCTACCTTGTTCCTGATCGCGGGGTTGGGTTTCAAGCTGTCCGCGGTGCCTTTCCACGCGTGGACGCCGGGGGCCTTCGTGACGTGCGATGAGCCGATCGCCGCGCTCCTGGCGACCACCTCCAAGGTGGCCGCCCTGTCGGGTCTGGTCGTGCTGCTCCAGCCGGCGATCGTCCTAGCTCGAGAGGATGCGACGCGCTCAGGATCGATCCTCGTGGTGCTCGGGATCATTGCGGTGGCGTCGATGACGCTGGGGAATCTCGTGGCGCTGCGCTGCGACGATCCGGTGCGTCTGCTGGCCTGGTCGACGATCGCGCAGGGCGGCTGGCTGGTGCTGCCTGTGGCAACGCTGAGCGCCGAGGGCGTCGGTGCGGCGGTCGGCTACCTCGGGATGTATGCCGTGGCCACCCTGGCCCTCTTCGCCGTTGTGGCGGTCTTGTCACCGGCGAATGAGGGTGCGGGGGAGCGGCGACTGGCCGATTACGCAGGCCTGGCCCGCTCCCGGCCGTGGCTGGCAGGAGTGCTGGGCCTCGCACTGGTGTGCTTGGCCGGCCTGCCGCCGGGCTTCATCGGCGTGCTGGCCAAGGTCGTGGCACTACGCCCGGTGGTCGGGGGGCAGCACTGGTGGCTTGTCGCCGCCGCGATTGCGAATGTGGTGCTGGGTATCGCCGTCTACCTGCGCTGGCTGCTGATCGCCCTGCGCCCGGCCGGGAGCGTCGGTGCCTCTTCTGCTCGCGCTGCTTCGGCGGTGGACACCGAGCCCAGGTTCTCCGGTGAGACGTCGAGCGCCGAGCGTGACGGGGTGCGCCTCGACCCAGGCCTGCTGGTCGCGCTCGCCCTGAGCGCATCCCTGCTGGCGGTCCTCAGCGTCGCCCCCGGCCTGCTCTTTACCCTCGCGATGCGCTGACCCGTCCGCCTCACCCAATGGGGTGGG
>NZ_DAOQZV010000385.1:0-1725 GCF_035343835.1 Nostocoides sp.
CGATCATCAGCCGCACAGGCGAGCAGGCCGCCGCCGTGGCCGAAAAGTACGGCGCGAAGCATAGCTCGACCGAACTTGAGGATGCGCTGGCCCGCGAGCGGCGAGCGGCGGACTACGGCGACGGCCGCAAGGCGACCGTGCCGCTGAACTGCCGCATCCTGACGCTCGACGAGATCGAGTATTTCAAGAACGGCGGCATTCTCCAGTAGGTGCTGCGCCAGCTCGCCGCGTAAGCGGCGCGTCGGCCGAAATGCATCGGGCCGCCGGGTCGTCCGGCGGCCCTTTCTTATTGACCGGGCGCGGCGTTTGGCCGCTGCCGCGGAGGCGCTAGGAGCGGGCGCCTGGTCGGGCGCATTGGCGATGATCGTCATACGTCACTCCTGTCATCGGTCACGTCCGCGGAGCCGGCCCCTGCGCCGCCCTCGTCGTTCGCCTCGTCCGCGACAACCACCCCCGTGGCGTCACCTTCAGATGTCACAGTCTCATCGGCACCACCGACAACCTCCTCACCTGCAGGTATGCCGGCGTCGTCACCGAAGGCCACCACCTCCACCGGGTCGCGGAAGTCCTCGGGAAGCAGCGAGCGCAACTGCTCGGTGGTGACCTCCTCGCAGTCACGCAGTCGCCACGCGTGGCGACCGATCGCCTCCTCCAGGAGGTTGCGGACATACCGGCCGTTGCCGAAGGTGAAATCGCGCGGCGTCCCGGCGAGAATCTCGCGGACGACGGCCTCGGACTCGGGCGTGATGTCGTAGTCCGTGGCTGTGGCCAGCGAGGTCATGATCCCGACGAGTTCGTCGTCGGTGTAGTCGGCGAACTCGATGATCGTCTTGAAGCGCGAGGCCAGGCCGGGGTTCTGCGCGATGAACTCCATCATCGGTGTCGGATAGCCGGCGACGATCACCACCAGGTCGTTTCGGTTGTCCTCCATCTCCTTGACCAGGGTGTTGATGGACTCCTGACCGTATTGGTCACCCGAGAGGCCATAGGCCTCGTCGATGAAGAGCACGCCACCGAGCGCCTTGGCGACGACCTCCGCCGTCTTGATCGCCGTCTGGCCGAGGTAGCCGGCAACGAGCTCGGAGCGGTCGACCTCGACCAGATGGCCCTTGGTGAGCAGCCCGAGCGCACGGTAGATGCCCGCGACCATGCGCGCGACCGTCGTCTTGCCGGTGCCGGGATTGCCGACGAAGACCAGGTGACGGGTGATGGTCGCGGTCTTCAGACCCGCCTCGGCACGCCGCTTCTCGACCTTGAGGATCGCCACCTGCTGGTGGATCTCCTTCTTGACGGCGTCCAGGCCGGTCAGGCCGTCGAGATCGGCCATCAACTCCTCGAGGCTCTTCGGGGGCGGGCCGGCAGGCTCGGGCCCCGGTGCGGCCACGTTCGCTGGGTCGGCCGGGTTGCTGGGCGCGGCCGGCTGGCCCGGGCCGGCAGGTGGCTGGCCGGGAAGGCCCCCCACGGGTGGCTGGCCGGGGTCGGGGAAGGCCGGACCGCCCCGGAGTTGGTTGATGGCCTCCAACTGCGCCTGGACGCGCCGCTGGTTGTCCAGCATCAACTCCGTCAGATTCGGTATGCGGTTCGGGTCGCCGACGCCGAGCACGGGCGCGTCGGTCGGACGCGGAGTCGTCGTGGATTCGCCGGTTGCCGGAGCGGGTGGCTGCGCACCCGACGGTGCGGGTGGCGCACCGGGCGTCTTCGGCGCACCTCGCGTCGTCGGGGCAC
>NZ_DAOQZV010000386.1:0-1718 GCF_035343835.1 Nostocoides sp.
TCGTCGACCGGCATACCGTCGCCGTCGTCGACCATCACCGACGCGCAGGCGGCGCTTCAGGCCGAGGCCGTGGAGGCCGTGAAGCAGTACTACGCGGCCTGGAACCGCGCGCTCGCCTCGCGGGACGGCTCGGAGGTTCGGGCGATGTCGCTGCCCGGCTGCGAAGCGTGCGCGATGGATCTCGCCGACCTCGCGGCGTTCAAGGCGAAGAACCAAACCGTGCGTGGCGGCCTCATCACGCTGACAAACCTGCGGGGACTGCCCGGCGTGGACGCGGGGATCCCGGTCGAGGGTGACGCGACGCGGGCTGCCGCGCAGGTGTTCTCGGGCAACGGGACCCTGGTCAAGACGTACCCGCAGGACACGGCGATCAACCGGCTGTGGGTGGTGGCCCGAAGTGGGGGCCGGCTGAAGGTCAAGGGGATCTCGTGAGCCGGGTTGCTGCGAGCGCTGCGTCGGGGCTTCGGGCCAAGCGGCCGGACCACCGTTGGTTGGTGGGCTTTGTTGCAGTGGGCGCGCTCTTGGCTGCGTGTTCGAGCGCCCCGTCGGTGGCCCCGCCGCCGACCCCTTTGCGGACGGTCTCGACGCCTTCGGGTGTCGACTCGTCGACCGGCATACCCTCGCCGTCCTCGACCGCCGCCGACGCACAGGCGGCGCTACAGGCTGAGGCGGTCGGGGCCGTCAAGCAGTACTACGCGGCCTGGAACCGCGCCGTCATCTCGCGAAGCAGCGCCGAGCTGCGCGCGCGCTCGCTGCCGCAGTGTGAGCCCTGCCAACGCGATATCGCTGCCATAGATGATCTGAAGCGGCAGAACCAGACGGCCCGTGGCGGCATGATCACGCTGTCTGGTCTGCGGGCGAGCCCGGGGGTGGATGCCGGGATCCTCGTCCAGGGTGAGCTCGTGCGGGCGCCGGTGGATCTCATCGGTGCTTCGGGCAAGGTGGTGAAGAGCTACCCCGAGGACCGAACCGGAACCATCGGGTGGATTCTCGCCCGTAGCGGCGGCGTGTTGAAGATCATGGACATCGCATGACTGGCGACATTGGTGAGCGGCCGGCCCGGAGGCCCCGGTACCCCTCGAGGAAGGGGCATTTCCTGGCTGGGCTGATCTGGTTGGCGACACTGGAGGGTTGTTCCGGAGCCCCCTCCGCCACCCCATCCCCAACCTCAGCTCAGGCGGCGTCGACCGCCATGTCCTCCTCGGTGCTCGTCACGCCGTCGAACGCGACGACCACCACCGACGCGCAGGCGGCGCTTCAGGCCGAGGCGGTGGAGGCGGTGAGGAACTTCTACGATGCGTGGAACGCGGCGATTGTCAGCAGGGACAGTCGCGCCATGCGGGCGTTGGTTCTCCCTCAATGCGTTCTCTGCATGAGCGACATCGGCAACATCGATGATCTCAAGAAGCAGAATCAGACGGTCCGGGGCGGGCAGGTGACCCTCGGCAAACTGACGGCATCCAAGGGATCCGACCAAGCCATCGCCGTGCAGGGCGAGGTAGTGCGAGCGCCAGTGGAGATCTTCGGAGCAGACGGCGCGCTGGTCCGATCGTTCGCCGTTGATCGCGTGCCCAACATGCTGTGGATTCTCGAGCGGAGCGAGGGCGTCCTGAAGATCCGGGACCAGGTGCGATGAGCCGCAGTCTCTCGGTTATCCACAGGGCGGACCGTTGGGGTCGCCGCAGCGGGGGGCGCCGGTCTAGTGTGGGCCGCGGAAT
>NZ_DAOQZV010000387.1:0-1709 GCF_035343835.1 Nostocoides sp.
GCGCGACCATCGCGGCCGCGGCGGAGGCACGCCCGGCGGCGAGGTGATCGGCATACGTGCGCGCGAGGACGTCCGGGCCGCTGGCCGCATTCTGTTGGCCGACGGCATACACGAGCACGATCGGCAGCCCGAGGATCGCGACGAGACCGAGAAGCGGGCGCCAGGGGCGCGTCGCGTCGCGTCCGCAGCGGGGTCAAGCCCGCGGGCCGGGCTTCGGGGGGCCGTGGCTGATGGTGCTGTCCGTAGTCATGGTGGGTCCGACGCTACCGAGTGGACGGGGTGTTCCGGGGCATCGGGGCGAGGACTCCCGCGGGGCGCACGCGTCGGGAACAATGGCCCCATGACGACGAAGCGGTTGACCCCGATGGATGCGATGTTCCTCTACGGGGAGACGCCCCAGACGATGATGCACGTCGGGGGGCTGCTGCCGTTCACGCCCGCGCCCGATGCGCCGGAGGACTTCCTGCGGGCCCTGGTGCGCGAGATCCATACCGAGACGGCGGTGCAGCGGCCGTGGAATATGAAACTGAAGACGCCGGGCTTCCTGCTCAACCCGGCACACCAGTGGGTCGAGGACCCGGACTTCGACATCACCTATCACGTGCGCCGCTCCGCGCTGCCGCATCCGGGCGACGAGCGCGAGTTGGGCATCCTCGTCTCCCGGCTGCACTCACACCCGCTGGATCTGACCCGGCCGCCGTGGGAGATGCACCTGATCGAGGGGCTCGAGGGTGGGCGGTTCGCGCTCTATGTGAAGTTCCACCATGCACTGGTCGATGGGTATAGCGCGATCCAACTGCTCAACCGGTCGATGTCACCGGATCCCTCGTCACGCTCTGAGCAGATGTTCTTCGCGGTGCCGCCGCCCAAGCGGGAGCGGTCCGCATCGACCGGGAAGTCCTCGCCGCTGGCCGATGTCGGTGCGGTGCTGTCGCGGGCGGTGAACGTGACCAAGTCGGTGCCCGACCTCGCGATGTCGATCGTCAAGCTGCAGTTGCGGCGCGACGGGGAGTTCAAGCATTTGGTCTCGTCTCACGAAGCGCCGCACTCGGTGCTCAACTCCAAGATCGGGCGCAATCGCCGGTTTGCCACGCAGCAATACGACATCAGTCGTCTGACCGCGGCGGCGAAGGCCGGCGGGGCGACGCTCAACGACGTCGTGCTGACCATTTGTGGTGGGGGGTTGCGGCGCTTCCTCGGCGAGCAGGGGCAGTTGGGCGAGAAGCCGCTCGTCGCGTTCTTGCCCGTCAATGTGCGCCCGAAGGGCGATGTCGGCGGCGGCAATGCGGTCGGGGCGATCCTCAGCACGATGGGCACCGATGTCGCGGACCCGGTGGAGCGCCTGGGCGTGATCGCCCGCTCGACGCGGCAGGCCAAGGACCAACTGGTCAACCTCCCGCAGGAGTCGATCCTGGCCTATAGCGCCTTGTTGATGGCGCCCGCGGGGACTCAGATCCTGGCGGCGATGACCGGGCTGAAGACGCCGATGCCGTTCACCTTCAACCTGTGCGTCTCGAATGTGCCCGGTCCGCGGGAGGTGCTCTACTTCCGCGGGGCGCGCCTGGAGGCCGACTACCCGGTGTCCATCCCGATCCACGGGATGGCCCTGAATATCACCTGCCAGAGCTATGGCGGGACGCTGTGTTTCGGCTTCATCGGTGACCGGGACGCCCTGCCCAGCCTGCAGCGCCTGGCCGTCTACACCGGCG
>NZ_DAOQZV010000388.1:0-1707 GCF_035343835.1 Nostocoides sp.
CCGAAGCGGCGGCGTGGGCGGACTCGGTGCTGGCCGCCGCGGCATACGTGCCCGCGGGAGCGGACGAGCGGACGCGCCGGCTGGACGCGGTCCTGCTCCACCCCGTCGCGGGGGGCGCGATCTTCCTCGCGGTGATGTTCGCCTTCTTCCAGGTGATCTTCACGCTCGCGGCGCCGCTACAGGGGCTGATCGAGCGCGGCTTCGGCTGGTTGGGCGATCTGGCGGCGCACCACCTGCCGGGCGGTTGGCTGGCCGACTTCGTCGGGACCGCGCTCATCGGTGGTGTCGGCGGCGTGATCGTCTTCCTGCCGCAGATCGCCCTGTTGTTCTTGATGATCTCGCTGCTCGAGGGCGTCGGCTATATGTCGCGGGCGGCGTTCATCATGGACCGCTTCATGTCGCGTTTTGGGCTCGAGGGGCGGGCATTCGTCTCGCTGCTTTCGTCGGTGGCGTGTGCCATCCCCGGGATCATGGCGACGCGCACGCTGCCGTCGGCGCGTGACCGGCTGGCGACGATGATGGCCGCGCCGCTGATGACCTGCTCTGCTCGGCTGCCGGTCTTCGTGCTGCTGGTCTCGATGTTCGTGCCCGCGTCGGCGCGGGTCGGGCCCTTCGGCGCGCAGGGGAGCGTGCTCTTTGGGCTCTACCTGCTCGGTGCGGTCTCAGCGCTCCTGACGGCCGCACTCTTTAAGAAGGTGGGCGGGCGGACCGGTCAGGCCCTGCCCTTCTATATGGAGCTGCCGCCCTATCGGGTGCCGCGGCTGCGGGGTGTCGTCTTCGCGGTCTGGGACGCCTGCAAATCCTTCCTGCGCAAGGTCACCCACATCATCCTGGCCGCCACAATCGTGCTCTTCCTGTTGCTCAACCTGCCGGTACGCGGGAGCGCCGAACTCCAGCAGGCGGGCGTGGACCCCGGCGACGAACGGGCGGTCGCGGCCTATGTCATCGACCACAGCCTGGCTGCGGACGTGGGCCGGGCCGTGAGCCCGGTCTTCGCGCCGCTCGGCTTCGACTGGCGGATCAATGTCGGCGTGCTCTCCTCGCTCGCCGCGCGCGAGGTATTCGTGGCCACGATGGGTCAGGTGGGCGCCGCGACCAACCCGGAATCGCCGCGCACCGAGTTGTCGCGCATGCGGGTGGAGGAGGGGTCGCGGGCCGGCCAGTTGCTCTTCACCCGCGAAACCATTGCGGCCCTGCTGATCTTCTTTGTCTATGCGCTGCAGTGCATTTCGACGATCGGTGTGCTTCGTCGCGAGTCAGGAAGCTGGCGCTGGCCGCTGATCGGCTTCGGCTATATGTTCACGCTGGCGTGGCTGATGGCTTTCCTGGCGCGCACCGTCGTGGGGGCGCTGGGGTGACGGGTTGCCGGGCCTGCCGGAGGGTTGAGCGATGATCCCGTTGCACCCCGAGGCCGTGCCTGAGGACGAGGCAAGCCTGCGCTGGCAGGTGGTCACCGATCGGATGCCGGCCGAGGGACAGCTCGTCTCGGCCCCCGGGGACTTGGGTGATCTCCTCGCTGCCGGGGCGCTCGCCAAGGTGGTGGTGGAGCCGGATTCGGTGGTGGTGACACTGCCGGCCGGGGCGTCGTGGCAGGCGAGCGGGCCACGGGTGCGGACGGCACTGCATACGGCCCTGGAGGCGCCCCTGGAGTGGGTCACCGATCCCGCGGCCGGGCGGCCAGGGGGCGCGACGGCGGGTGGGGCCACG
>NZ_DAOQZV010000389.1:0-1696 GCF_035343835.1 Nostocoides sp.
GAAGGGGGGATGCGTAGGGCCTACGCAAGACGCCCACAGCCGGACGTAACCGGCAATCGGGCCCCCGGTCAACCGGCCGTCACGGCCCAGACTGACGCGGACGGGAGTCGCAAGGACGCCTGGCGAAGGAGAGCAGTCGATGACGGTGGATGTGGCCAACCGGAGCGCGAGGGTGGCAGCCGAGGTGTCCGACGACTTGTTCGGGGACGTTGTCCTGGCCGACCGCCAGCACTACTTCGCTGACTGGCGTGAGCGGGCCGCCGTCGTGCATCTGAGGCAGAACGACATCTGGGCCGTCACCCGCTACGACGCGCTCAAGGAGGTTGTCGAGGACCCGTCGCGCTTCTCCTCGGCGAAGGCGACGTTCAACGATCTGATGAACGCCTCGCTGCGCGGGACGGCGCTCGCCTCCGATCCGCCTGAGCACGCTCGCCACCGCGCCGTGCTCGCGAAGTATCTCTCCCCCCGGGTCATGCGCGCCCGGCGCGACGACATGACCGGGTGCGCCGACGAACTCGTGGCCGCTGCCGTGGCGAAGGGCACCTTCGACGCTGTCCGGCTCGCCCAGGACTTCCATCAACGGGTGATCGGCGACCTGATCGGGATGCGGCGCGAGATCCAGGCGCGCGTGGTGCCCTGGGGCGACTCGGCGCTCAACGTCTTCGGGCCTTTCAACAAGCGCACCGGGCAGCATTTCCCCGTCGCGGGCGACCTGGCCCGGTGGGCCAAGCAGGTCACGCCGGCTCAGTTGACCGAGGGCAGTCTGGGCCGGGAGGTCTTCGCGGCCGCGGAGCGGGGTGAGGTCCCACCGGATGCCTGCAATGCGCTCATCCATCAGATGGTGGCCGCGGGCATCGACACCGCCATCGCCTCGCTGGGCAATGTGCTGGCGCACCTCGGCGATAACCCCGACCAGTACGCGATCCTGCGCGCCGAGCCCGGGCTGATCGGCTCGGCCTTCACCGAATCCCTGCGCTACGAGTCCCCGATTCACGCGATGGGCCGGTTGGTGGTGGCCGACACCGAGATCGACGGCGTGCCCGTGCCGGGCGGCGCGCAGCTCGCCCTGCTCTTCGGTGCAGCCAATCGCGACCCGCGGCACTACCCGGACCCGGACCGCTTCGATATCCGGCGCAACCCGATCGACCAGGTCTCCTTCGGCCACGGCGTGCATACGTGCGCGGGGATGCACCTGGTGCGGCAGGAGGCCGAGGTGCTCATCGCGGCGTGGTTGCGTCATGTGCCCGCCTTCGAACTTGGGCACCGGACGCGCAAGTTGAGCAATATGGTCAGCAGTTGGGCAACTCTGGCCATCACGGTGGGCTGACGACAGCATCACGGGCGGTTTCTCGCTGCGATGGCCCGTACGCTCGCGGCATGGATCTGCTGATCCCGCCTGGGCCCGGGATTCCGCGCGGCCTGACCATCCCCGGCGACCAGCTCGCCGAGCGCTTTTCGCGCGCTCAAGGCCCGGGTGGTCAGTCGGTCAACACTGCCGACTCTCGCGTAGAACTGGAGCTCGACCTGCGCGTATGTCCGGCCTTCACCGACGCGCAGCGCGCTCGCCTCCTAGAGGCACTCGACGGGCGGTTGGTCGGCGACCGCCTCGTCGTCACCGCGTCGGAGCACCGCAGCCAGCGCCGCAACCGGGTCGCCGCCCGCGATCGGATGGGCCGCCTGCTGCGTGCGGCGCTTG
>NZ_DAOQZV010000390.1:0-1685 GCF_035343835.1 Nostocoides sp.
TCAGACGCCGGTTTTGACGTGCCAGATGCGGTCGATGTAGTCGCGCATCGAGCGGTCGGAGGAGAAGTAGCCACTGCGGGCGACATTGAGGATCGCCGACTTCGTCCACGCCTCCTGGTCGGCGTAGTAGGCCTCGACGCGGGCCTGAGCGTCCATATAGGACTGGTAGTCCGCGAGCGCCAAGAAGGCGTCATTGGAGAGCAGATCGCCGACGAAGAGCCCGGCCGCATCCCGGTCACCGCCGGTGAAGTGCCCGCTGGCGATCAGGTTGATGGCGCTGCGCAGGTTCTCGTTGGACTCGTAATAATCGGCCGGCCGGTAGCCGCGGGCCTGCAACTCCGCGACCTGGGGCTCGTCCATGCCGAAAAGGAAGAAGTTGTCGTCCCCGACGAGCCGGCGAATCTCCACATTGGCGCCGTCGTCGGTGCCGATGGTCAGGGCGCCGTTCAGGGCGAACTTCATATTTCCCGTGCCGGAGGCCTCCTTGCCGGCGAGCGAGATCTGCTCGGACAGGTCGGCCGCGGGGATCAGCCGCTCGGCAAGGGTGACGTTGTAGTTCGCCGGGAAGGCCATGAAGAGCCGGCCTTCGACACGAGGGTCGGCGTTGATGACCGTGGCCGCGGAGTTGATCAGATAGATCGTCTCCTTGGCCATCCGGTAGCCGGGGGCCGCCTTGGCGCCGAAGACGACCGTGCGCGGGGTGACCGACGCCGGGTCGAGGCGGCCGCTGATGATGCCGTCATAGAGCGTGACGATGTGCAGCAGCTTCAGCGACTGGCGCTTGTACTCGTGCAGGCGCTTGACCATGACATCGAGCAGGTGCCCCTCGGGCAGGGCGATGCCGTCGCGCCGCTGCAGCACGCGGGTGATCCGCTCTTTGTTCGCGGCCTTGACGGCGCGGAACTTCTCGCGGAAGTCCTCGTCCTCGGCGTAGACCTCGAGTTCCTCGAGCCGGTCGAGGTTGGCGACCCAGCCGACGCCGATGGTGTCGGTGATCAGCTTGGACAGGTAGGGATTGGCCTGGCGCACGAAGCGGCGCGGGGTGACGCCATTGGTGACATTGGTGAACTTGTCCGGCCACAGCTCGGCGAAGTCGTTCAGCACCTTGTCGCGCAGCAGTTGCGAGTGCAACTCAGCAACGCCGTTGACCTTGACGCTGGCGACGGTGGCCAGATGCGCCATTCGGACCGAGCGCTCGGGGTGGTCGCCGATGATCGACATCCGCCGCACGCGCAACTCATCCCCGGGGTAGGCCTCGCGGACCTCGTCGAGGAAGCCCTCGTTGATGCGATAGATGATTTCCATATGCCGCGGCAGCAGCCGCTCCATGAGGCTGACCGGCCAGACCTCCAGGGCTTCGGGCAGCAGGGTGTGGCAGGTGTAGGCGAAGCACTGGCGGGTGATGCCCCAGGCGTCCTCCCACTCCAGGCCGTAGTCATCGACGAGCAAGCGCATCAACTCGGGGATCGCGATGACCGGATGCGTGTCGTTCAGCTGGAAGATGATCCGCTCGGGCAGGTCGCGCACGTCGAAGTCGGTGGGCTGGGTGTGCTTGATGAAGTCGTAGAGGCTGCACGCGACGAAGAAGTACTGCTGCTGCAGACGCAACTCCTTGCCCTGAGGGGTGGAATCCTCGGGGTAGAGCACCTTGGAGATGTTCTCGGCGAAGGTCTGGCTGCGCACCG
>NZ_DAOQZV010000391.1:0-1681 GCF_035343835.1 Nostocoides sp.
GATGCCGACCAGCTCGACGGGCGCGCCGACGCGGGCGCGCAGGTCGGCGGCATTCGTCACGAGCATGCGCGCGACGGCGGAGCCGACGACGCCGCAGCCGAGCAGGGCGACGCGGATGGGCTTGGCGGGTTCGTCAGTCATCGGGCACTCATCCCACATCCAGGGCTAGCAGGTCGTCGATGGTCTCGCGCCGCACCAGCACCCGGGCCTGGCCGTCGCGGACGGCGATCACGGGTGGGCGGGGCGTGTGGTTGTACTGATTGGACATGCTGCGGCAGTAGGCGCCGGTCCCCGGGACGACGAGCAGATCGCCGATGGCGAGGTCGTCGGGGAGGTATTCGTCCAGGACGACGATGTCGCCGCTCTCGCAGTGGCGGCCGACGACGCGCGCCAGGCGCGGGGCCGCGTCGGAGGACCGGGACCCGAGGGTGACCGAATAGTCGGCTTCGTAGAGGGCCGGGCGGATGTTGTCGCTCATCCCGCCGTCGACGGAGACATACCGGCGCGCAAAGCCTTCGCCCAGGCCGACATCCTTGATCGTGCCGACTTCGTAGAGGGTCACGCCGGCCGGGCCGGCGATGGCGCGCCCGGGCTCGATGGAGACGCGCGGGGTGGCAGTCCCATCACCGGTGCCGATGGCCTTGAACTCGCGCTCGACGATGTCGGCGAGTTGTTCGGCGAGCTGCCCGGGGGCGAGAGGTGTGTGCTGCGAGGTATAGGCGATCCCGTAGCCGCCGCCGAGGTCGATCTCGGGCAGGTCCGCGCCCGTGGCGTTGACGACATCGGCGTGCAATTGCACGAGGCGGCGAGCGGCCAGTTCGAAGCCGGTGGTGTCGAAGATCTGGCTGCCGATGTGGGAGTGAAAACCCTTGAGCGACATGGTGTCCGGGTGCGCAACGACGCGATCCGCTGCTTCGCGGGCCACGCCGTCGGCGAGGCTGAAACCGAACTTCTGGTCCTCGTGACCGGTGGCGATGAACTCGTGCGTGTGCGCCTCGACGCCGACCGTCACCCGGATCATCACCGGCGCGACGACCCCGAGCTCGCGGGCGATGGTGTCGACGCGGACGATCTCGTCGAAGGAATCCAGAACGATCCTGCCGACGCCGTATTCGAGAGCACGGCGAATCTCGGAACTGGATTTGTTGTTGCCGTGCAAGGCGATTCGCTTACCGGGGAAGCCGGCACGGATCGCGACCGCGAGTTCGCCACCGGTGCAGACGTCGAGATTGAGACCCTCCTCGGCAACCCAGCGGGCGACCTCGGTGCACAGGAAGGCCTTGCCGGCGTAATACACATCGGCGCCACCGGTGAAGCTGTCGGCGAAGGCGTCGCGGAAGGCGCGGGCCCGGGCGCGGAAATCGGTCTCATCCAGCACATAGGCGGCCGTGCCGAACTCGCTTGCGAGAGAGACCACGTCGACGCCGCCGATGACAAGTCGGCCGACGGCGTCACGGCATACGGTCTCGGGCCACAGCTGCGGCAGCAGCTCCATGACATCGCGCGGATAGGGCAGCCAGATGGGCGGCCCGCCATAGCCTTCGGCGTGGAGGGCACCGGCCTCGTGTGCGCGCATCGGCTACATCCTCTCGGGGGCCGAAACACCAAGCAGCCCAAGGCCATTCGCGAGCACAACCCGGGTGGCGTCATTGAGCCAGAGGCGGGTGCGGTGCAGGTCGGT
>NZ_DAOQZV010000392.1:0-1674 GCF_035343835.1 Nostocoides sp.
CGGGCGAAGTCAAGGTGTCGGTCATCGGTGCCTCTTGTGCCGTGGGCGGTTCCACGTCGACCCGCCGCTCTGGCGCCAGTACAGCGCGGCGGGCGAGGCGGTCGGAAGCGTTGCACGATGTTGCATCGGGCTCGTTTCGAGGTGACCGGGGTCACAGGCGGCGCTAGGCTCGCGGCATACGGTCCGCCGTGGCATCGGTGCGTGGGCGGCCGCTGGGTTGCCGGTCGCGGGCAGGTGAGGAGTCGTCGTGGATTCGTCGGCCGCCGTCGGGCTCGGGACCGACCTCGGGCAGCACGCGCGGGCCTTGCGCCGCGTGCACACCGCCGTCATGGACGGAGCCGCGCCCCCGGTCCGGCCCCGGCCGGTCGTCTCGCGGTCGTGGAACCGGGCCCTGGGCTTCGGTCTCGACCCGACGGCCCGCAATGCGCGCGAACCGGTGCCGTGGGCGGAGGTGGAGCGGCGGCGGCATACGGGAGCCTTGGCGTCGGTCGTGGGGGAGATTCGCGCGGTGCTGACGTCGGTCGCGCACGCGTCAAGCTTCATCGTCGTCCTCACCGACGCCGACGGGGTGATCCTGTGGCGGGAAGGGTCGCCGGGTGTGCTCCGGCGGGCCGACGGGTTGGGGTTCGTCGAGGGCGCGCGCTGGACCGAGGAGGTCGTCGGCACCAATGCGATCGGCACCGCGCTCGCGGAAGGCGCTGCGGTGCAACTCTTCTCGGCCGAGCACTTCGAGGAGGGGCAGCACCCGTGGTACTGCACGGCCGAGCCGGTGCACGATCCGGTGACGGGTGAGTTGATCGGGGTGGTCGACGTCAGCGGTCCGGCCCTGACACTGCACCCCGCGCTGATCGCCTTGGTCTCGACCGCGGCTCGGCTGGCACAGGAGCGGCTGTGGCGCGAGCATCAAGAATCGCTCGGCCGGCTGCGCCGGTCGGCCGAACACGTAGTGGCGACCACCAGCGGGCCGCTGCTGTTGGTGGACGACTTCGGGTGGGTGGCGCACTACAGCGGAGTGCTCGTGCGCGACCGGATCGCCGCGCCCCGCGAGCATGTCCCCGTGGCCGTGCCGGGCCTCGGGCTGTGCGTTCCCGAGCGCCTCGGCGAGGGCTGGCTGGTGCGGCCCGGCGAGCGGTCGGCTCACCTGACCGCCCGGCTGCGGACCATCGGGGGCGAGAACGTGCTGGAGGTTTCGGCGGGGCCGGACGGTAGCGGTGAGTGGCGGGCTGGGGTGAGCCCGCGGCATACGGCCATTTTGCGCGCCCTCGCGGCCGCTGCTCCGGGCGGGTTGAGCGCGGCCGAGTTGAGCCGGACGCTCTTCGGCGATGACGCCCATCAGGTGACGGTGCGCGCAGAGATCAGCCGGTTGCGCCGGGTGGTCGGAGCGCTCGTTGCAACCGCTCCCTATGCGATCGCGCCCGGAGTCTGCCTGGTCTGCGAAGACTGAGCCTGGCTGGGCGACCCTAACCTCTGCTAACACACGTTAGGTCACCTCCAGCAGGGTAGAACCTGCTCGACGTCACCCAATGTGTGTTAGCAGCACTGAGGTTCAGGGCCGGTCACGCGAAATAGGCGGCGATGGAGGCCTTTTCGGCCGACAGGGATGCTGCCGGGAGGTAGTCACCGGCGGTCGCGGTCAGGACGGCTGCGATCGCGTCGAGGCGCGCAGAGGCGTAC
>NZ_DAOQZV010000393.1:0-1672 GCF_035343835.1 Nostocoides sp.
GCGAACGACAAAGAAGTCGGTCGTCACGGCTGGGCCCGTTCAGGCTGGCGAGGTCACGAGGGCGCCGGCCGGAATGGCACCTGCCGCGAAGGCGACGACGGCTCCGGCCGCAAAGGCTGCCGCCGCGCGACGCCCGACGACACAGGCAGCGCCCGAGGCGGCGACGATCTCCAAAAGCGCCGCCGCCGCAGCGCGCCGGGCCCGGAAGGCGGGCTGAGGTGGACGAGACACTCGCCGCGCTCGAGAGCGAGACGGCCCGGCTGCTGGCCACCGTCGCCGGGCTCGACGATCCGGCCGCGGCCAGCGGATGCGACGGTTGGACGCGTGGCCACATCCTGACCCATTTGGCACGGAATGCCGACGGCCTCGCCGGGCTGGTCCGGGCCGCGGTGGACGGCAGTGGCGAGACGATGTACGCCTCGGCGCAGGCCCGCGACGCTGATATCGAGGCCGGCGCCGGGAGGGCCATGCCCGATCTGGCCGACGACCTTCGGACGAGCTCTGCCCGGTTGGCACAAGCTCTCCCCCGGCTGGCAGGGCTCGACGCGGGACTATTGGTCGAGCGCACGCCCGGCGGACCACGCTTTCGCGCAGCAGATCTGCCGACCATGCGTCTGCGAGAGGTGCTCTATCACCACGCCGACCTGCGGGCCGGCTTCGATTTCGAGGATTTTCCGCCCGACCTGGTGGCGACCTACCTGGCGCGGGAGGTGACGGCGCTGGCCGGTCTCCCCGATGCGCCGGCCGTCACGCTGGCGCCGGCCGGACAGGAGCCGATCCGGGTGGGTCCGAGCGGCCCCACGGTCGCCGGATCCCCAGCCGCGCTGCTTCGTTGGCTGGCCCGCCGTGACCCTGCGGGCGTCCACGCACTCGACGGTGACGTCCTTCCCGAACTTCCGAGAGGCAGTTGATACTGATGACCGACCCCTACACCGGCGAGGTGACGCCCGGCGGACCGAGCGAGGTCCGCGAGTTGGCGCACGCGACAATCCGCAAGATGTCCGTCTCGGCGATGCACAACAACGTCTACCTCGTCACCGACAAGGGGACGGGCTCCCAATTACTGATTGACGCCGCCGACGACCCCGCGCGTTGCCTGGCCCTGGTCGCCGAGGGCACGGGCCGCCTCGATGCGCTGGTCACCACGCACCAGCACTGGGACCACACGCGCGCCCTCGCTGATGTCGTCGCGGCCACGGGAGCGCGCACGTATGCCGGCGCCGACGACGCCGACGCGCTTCCGCTGCCACCCGATGTGCGGCTCTCGCAAGGCGACACGATCGCCGTCGGGGGACTCGAGTTCGACGTGATCCATCTGCGCGGGCATACGCCGGGGTCGGTGGCGCTGGCCTACGCCGACCCGGATGGGGTGACCCACCTGTTCACCGGTGATTCGCTCTTCCCCGGGGGCGTCGGCAACACCACGATGCCGGGGCAGAGTTTCGAGAGCCTGTATGCCGATGTGGTCGACCGCGTCTTCGACCGCTTCCCGGACGACACCTGGTTCTATCCCGGCCACGGCAACGACTCAACCGTCGGCCTCGAGCGGCCCCACCTCGGCGAGTGGCGCGAGCGCGGCTGGTGAGCCCAGCTCACGTATCACGCGTGATACGTGAGGGTGATGACGGTGCCAGTCCGGGATCTTCGCAACAACAGCGCCTGGGTGCTGGCC
>NZ_DAOQZV010000394.1:0-1671 GCF_035343835.1 Nostocoides sp.
CCTCCGTCTTTCACGGGGCAGCGGTTTGATGACGTGAGGTGCGCGGAGGGGCTGTCGGCGTGTGGGGGCAGGCGTTGGTGCCGCGTGGCGCTGCGGTGCGGGTCTTCGAGGGTCCTTGGGTCGCGGTGGTCAGGGCCGAGTGTGTTGTCAGGTCAGGAGCGGGATGGCCATCACAGCGGTGAATGCGGCGACGGCGGCCTGGGTCCAGGGCCAGGTTTCCGGCAGGCGGAGGTGGCGGCGTCGTCCGCTGGTGGTGAGTCGGGCGGGGATGTGGAGGAAGCGGTAGCGCAGCGCTTTCGGTTCGCAGGTCTTCAACGTCTCGGGCAGCGCGAGCAGCCGTAGCCAGGCGGTCAGGTCGGCGGCGATCGCGACGGCGAGAAGCCAGGTGGTGTTGATGCCGTATTCGCGGTGGGGGTACCTCCCGCTTGCGGGGGAGGGGAAGCGGCCGAGGCCGGTGTCTTTCGCGTGCCGGATGCCGTCTTCGACGCGGGCGTGGGCGCGGTGGCGGGCTTCGAGGAACGCCAACTGTCCGGTGGTGGTGTTGGTCGCGAATGCTTGGTAGCGCCACCCGTCGGCGTGTTCGAAGAGGGAGAGTTGCGCGCCGGGGTGGGGGTGTTCCCGACGCACGATCACCCGCATCCCTGTCGGCCATTTCTCGGTCATCTCCTTCGGGAGTAGGCCGGTGATCTCGACGATGTCGGCGTGCTCACGGACATCCCCGTCGGCGTCCATCGCGGGGGTCCAGGCCCGTTTCGGCACCCGCGTGATGGCCTCGCGGATGGTCTCGGTGACCGCGAACCCGACGCTGTACTGGACCGAACGGCCCCGCCTCCCACTGGTTTTCGCGGTGTTCATCCTGGTGATCCAGTCCAGCAGCTCGTGGGAGTACCCGGCCCCATCGACCCGGATCAACAGGCTCTTGCGGTGCGGGGCGGGGATTTGCGCGATCGCCTCGCTCAACACGCCGGTGTGGTCGGCGGCGGTGTTCGAGCCGGCGTTCCCCGGCCGCAACGTCGCGGCGAGCAGTTCGCCGGTGTTATCGCACCAGACCCCGATCGGGTGATACCCGAAGGTCTTCTTAAACGTCCGCGCCGCGTGTTCCTTCTCCGAGTGGGCGATCACGATCGTGGCGTCGACATCCAGCACGACCAGATCCTTCGGCAACGTGCTGTCGGCCACTCGCGCCGCCGGGAGCCCGCCCGGCAGTAGCTCCCACACCCGTTTGCGGGTCTTGGCCCGCGCGGCCGCGACCCGCTTCGCCGAGGTATCGGCCAGCTCGTCCAACGCGCGCCACACCGTCGCCGGCGACGCCACCGGCCCGAGCACATGGTCTTGGTGACGCAGCGTGTCTATATCCGAGATCGCTTCACCACCGGCGACCAGCATCGTGGCCACATCCACCAGCACCCGGCCCCGGTCATGACCCGGGACGAAACCGCGCCGCACGAGGGCCGTCGAGAGCGTCTCGGTCAGGCCGACCCGATCGGCAAGAAGCCGCACCGCGACGCTGCCCGCGTGGGCGACCACGCCCGACCCGTCACCAGATATCGCCAACCCGCTCGACCACGAAGTACGCTTCACCTACGGAGTGCCTTCCCGCTCAGGAACTTTGAACTGTCGTAAGTCCAAGTATCCCGTTGCAGGACAGGCACTTCCGTACTTTCACACCCC
>NZ_DAOQZV010000395.1:0-1666 GCF_035343835.1 Nostocoides sp.
GCAAGGTGTCGAGAATGATCTGATGGCGGGAGGCCGCGAGCTGGGGATCGCCCCCGATCTGCCGGCTCATGGGCGGATGAGGACCTTGATCTCGCCGCCGGCGGCCGAGGCATCGAAGGCTTCGCGCGCCTGGGTCAGGGGGTACTCCGCCGTGACGAAGTCGGCCGCCTTGACGGCGCCGGCCTGTAGCATCTCGATCGACTTGGCGTAGTCCTCGGGGACATAGGTGGCGCACCCCTGGATGCGAACCTGGTTGTCCTGCACCACGATCGTCGGGATCGTCACATCGGCCGCGGGGACGCCGACGATGGCCACGGTGCCGCCCTTGGTGGCCAACGTGATCGCGGCGCTGATGGTCGGCTGGATGGCGACGCAGTCGAAGACGACGTCGGCGCTCTCGCCGAGCGCCGCCCGCACCTGGTCGACGACATCGGGCGCGGTGGCGTCGACGGCCGCGTCCGCGCCGAGGCGCAGAGCGATCTCGCGCTTGGCGGGCAGCGGGTCGGTCATGACGACGCGGCGGGCGCCGTCATACCGGGCGACCGCGAGCATCAGCAGGCCGATGGTGCCGGAGCCCATGATGACGACGGCCTTGTCCGCGAGCGGACCGGCGATGCGGCCGGCGTGGACCGGCGTCGACAGCGGCTCGATCAGGGATGCGGTCGCGTCGTCCAGGTCGTCGGGGATGATGTGGAGCCGATCGGCCCGCACGACGAATTCGTCGGCCATACCGCCCTGCTCGAAGCCACAGCCGAAGAACTGGAGGTTCTCGCAGAGGTTCTCCTGCCCCTGGCGGCACTGCTTGCACGCCCAGCACGGGAGGGTCGGCTCGACGGTCACGCGCTTGCCGACGGCGACATTGCTGACTCCCTCGCCCACCTCGGTGACGACGCCGGTGACCTCGTGACCGGGGAAGTAGGGCATCGGGATCAGCGGGTGGCGGCCGTGCAGGGCGTGGGTGTCGGATCCACAGACGCCGACGGTGACGCTGCGGGCGCGGACCTGCCCGGCGCCGACCTCGGCGGGCGCCTCGGTGCGCAGTTCGAGGGCGCCAGGGGCGGTGACGATGATGCGGCGGATGTCGGTCATTTCGATGTGCTCCTTCAGGACGTCAGGACGGGAGGGTGGTGACAGTGATCCGGTCGCCACCGCGGGTGCCGGGGCGCGGGTCGACGGTGGTCGGGCAAAGGCAGGCGGACCGCCCCCACGCAAGGGCGCGGGCCATCCGGTCGCTGTGCGTGCCGGGGGCGGCGAGCCAGCCGGCGAGGAAAGCATCCCCGGCGCCGGCGGTGTTGACCGGGACGAGTTCCGGGCCGCTGCCGTGCAAGACGGTCGCGCCGTCGGTGTGCACGGCGCCGGCGCGGCCCATGCTGACCAAGAGTTCGACACCGTGTTGCGCCGCGAGCCGCCGCGCGGCATCGGCAGTGGCGGCGACGGTATCGGTGGCGAGGTCGGCGCCGATCAGCTCGGCCAGTTCGATCTCGTTGGGGGCCAACAGATTTGCGCGGTGCTGCAGGGCAGCCGTGAGCGCGGCGCCTGACACGTCGACTGCCGTCATGACCGTATGCCGTGCCGCCAGGTCGACGAATTCGCCCACCACTTCGGGGTCCATCGCGGGCGGGAGGGAGCCGGCGATGACCAACCAGGATTGCTCGCTGAGGTCGCG
>NZ_DAOQZV010000396.1:0-1618 GCF_035343835.1 Nostocoides sp.
CGGACGCGGCATACGGCGCGGGCGCGGATGCGCTCCTGCGAGCGCGTGCTCCCCGCAGCGGGCCCTCGGTCGTGCGCGCCCGCTTGGACCAGCGGCCGTGGGCGCCGCTGAAGATCGCCAGTGGTTGCGACCGACGGTGTGCGTTCTGCGCGATCCCCATGTTCCGCGGCGCCTTTGTCTCGCGGCACCCGGACGACGTTGTCGCAGAAGCACATTGGCTGGCCGACCGCGGGGTTCGCGAAGCCTTCCTGGTCAGCGAGAACTCGACCTCGTATGGCAAGGATCTCGGCGACCTCGCGGCCATGGAGAAGCTCCTGCCGCGGCTGGCCGAGGTCGAGGGTCTGGACTGGATCCGGGTCTCCTACCTGCAGCCGGCCGAGATCCGGCCGGGGCTGCTCGAAGCGATCGTGGCGACGCCGAAGGTCGTCCCCTGGTTGGATGTGTCCTTCCAGCATTCGTCGCCGGCGGTGCTGCGGCGGATGCGGCGTTTCGGCTCCTCGTCCGCCTTCCTTGACCTGATCGACCGCATCCGGGCGCTGGCGCCGGAGGCGGCAATCCGCTCCAATGTCGTCGTCGGCTTCCCGGGTGAGACGGCGGCCGACGTCGAAGAACTCGCCGCCTTCCTCACGGCGGCCCGACTCGATGTGGTCGGGGTCTTCGGCTATTCCGACGAGGACGGCACCGAGGGCGCGACCCTGCCGGACAAGATCGACGCCGGCGAGATCGCCGACCGCGTCGCCGAACTCACCGATCTGGTCGAGGAACTCACCGCCCAGCGCGCGGCCGAGCGGATCGGCTCGTCGATCGATGTGCTCATCGAGGAACTCAGCGCCGAGGACGGCCTGGCGATCGGGCGGGCGAGCATCCAAGGCCCGGACATCGACGGCCAGACGACGCTCCCCTTGACGCCGGATCTGGCCGTCGGGCGCATCGTGGCGGCCCGGGTCGTCGGCAGCGAGGGCGTCGACCTGCAGGCGCTTCCTCGATGACCGCAGCCCGCGCGGAGGTCTCCAATTGGAATCTCCCGAACGCCTTGACCGTCGGCCGTATCGTGCTCGTGCCCTTCTTCGGCTGGCTGTTGCTGGCCGATCACGGGCAGGATGTCGGACTGCGCTGGGCCGCCACGGCCCTTTTCGCCCTAGCCGTCGCGACCGACCGGATCGACGGCGAACTGGCCCGAAAACGGGGCCTGGTCACCGACTTCGGCAAGGTCGCCGACCCGATCGCCGACAAGGCGATCACCGGCATGGCCTTCGTCGGCCTGTCGATCCTCGGGGACATCCCGTGGTGGATCACGATCCCGGTGCTCGTGCGCGAGTGGGGCATCACGGTGATGCGTTTCGTCGTCATCCGGCACGGGGTGATGCCGGCCGGGCGCGGGGGCAAGACCAAGACGGCATTGCAATCCCTCGCGCTCACCCTCTTCTTGATGCCCCTGTGGACCTTCCCCGCCGATCACGTATGGACGATCATCGCCTGGGTCATCCTGGTCGCCGCCGTCGTGCTCACCCTGGTCACGGGGATCGACATCGTCGTCGACGCGCTTCGGCTGCGGCAGACCAGTGAGCGCGCGATGCTCAAGCGCGCCGCGGCCGCGGCCCGCGCGGCTCAGGCGGCC
>NZ_DAOQZV010000397.1:0-1610 GCF_035343835.1 Nostocoides sp.
TCGAAAGGCCGGTTCAGCCCCGTCGAGTGGCCGGTTCAGCCCCGTCGTGTCCCACGCTCTCGTGGGCGAGGGTGGTTCAGCCACTCGACGGGGAAAGCTAGGTGACGGTGTCGACGTCACCCAGCGGCCTCTGGGCCGCGCAAGCGCGCAGGACGCCATGAGTGGTCATCCAGCAAGGGGTCGTGGCCCCCGTCGCGGGCCGGCATGTTCCTCGAGTGGGGGGCTGCGGCATACGGCCGTCTCGACGCCCTTTGATTTGCTGATCCACGCGCGCGGCGCGAGCCATCTCGACGTCCGCTTCGAACTGGCCCGTCAGATCGGTGAATCCCGAGGGCGCTCGCGCATCCCCGTCGGCGCGATCGGCACGCGAGAGCTCGGCACCTACTTAACCGGTTATGCCGCCGACCGGCATCATCGAGGAGATACTGCGGAATATGTTCCTCGGTAAGCCCGCCGGCAACACCGACCGGCCCCACCCCACTCGACGGGGCTGAATCGGCCACTCGACGGGAAATCTGGGGATCAGCTGAGGGGGCGGGGGCGCCCTGCTCGAGCTCGCGGCGCAGCGACGCCAGCTGATCCTCGATCGGCCAGGCGCGCGTGCCGAGGTCTGCCATCGTGCGTGCCCCTGACATCGAGGTGTCAAAGGGCACCGGCGCCGGGATGCGCGCCTCGTGCGGCGGCTGCCCGAAGTCCAGCTGCGCCGGGTCGAGGTCGAAGACCCGGCAGGTCGCCTCCGCCAACTCCCGGCGCGTCAGCGCGCTCCCACCAGCGAAGTGCAGCACGCCCTCGGCCCCCCGGTCGACGGCCCGCCCCAGGAGTGCCCCGATCTCCGCGGACACGATCGGTGTCGCGACATTGTTGATCAGGGGGTCCTCCCAGACCGTGAAGCGCCCGCCGGCGCGCAGCGCGTCGACCGTACTGCTGCTGGTCGATGGCGAACTCCATCTTCCCGTCCTTGATCGCCTGCACGGCGTCGCCGGAGAGGTCGACGGTGCCGATCTTGATGCCGCGGTTCACAGCCTCGGCGGCCGGGATCGCCGCACCGGTGGCGATGTCGGCGTTGAGGGAGAAGATGCCGTCGATGTCCTTCTCCGACTCCAGCTTGGCCTGGATCTCGGCCCCGCTCTTGGAGATGTCGGCCAGGCCGGCGGACGAGGTCGGCGAAGACGGCGCTGCCGGAGTTCATGGTGACGATGGGGATGCCGGCCGCGGTGGCCTTGCCGAGGGCGCCCTTGATGGCGTCGGGGTTGCGCGCGGAGACGGCGATGCCCTGGCACCCGGCGCTGACGCCGGCCTCGATGAGCTGGGCCTGCTTAGCCGGGTCGTTGTTGGACGCCTGGTAGTCGAAGGTGACACCAAGGTCCTCGGCGGCCTTCATCGCGCCCTTCTTCGGGACCGACCAGAAGCCGCCGCCGTCGCCGCCGTGGGTGTACATGCACAGCTTGATCGACTTGTCGCGGCCTGCCCGAGCTCGTCATCGAGGCGGCGTTCACGGCCGAAGGCGGCGCCGCCGGCGCCGAGGCGATTCTGCGGATGCCGCACCCCCCCGCGGTGTATGCCGCCAACGACCAGAACGCTGTCGGCGCGATCGGGCGGTTCCGGGCCGC
>NZ_DAOQZV010000398.1:0-1581 GCF_035343835.1 Nostocoides sp.
CTGGCGGCGGCAGAAGCCTGGCAGCAGGCGTCCGCGGCGCGCGCGGCCGATGCGCGAGAGGCGTTCGCCTTGACCGAGCGCCTGCGGGCAGCGGCCTCGGCGATCCCGGACGTCGATGTCGTCGGCGACCCGGTCGATCGGCTGCCGCACATCGTGACCTTCAGCGCCCTGTTCGCCGACGGCGAGAGCCTGGTCACCGAGTTGGACCGCCGCGGGCTGGCGCTGGCGTCGGGATCGGCGTGCACCGCGTCCACCTTGGAGCCGAGCCATGTGCTGACCGCGATGGGCGTGCTCACCCACGGAAACGTCCGAGCCACCTTGCCGTGGGACGCCGTCGCGACCGATCGCGCCGAGGGTGTGGAGCGGCTGATCGCCGAGCTTCCGGTCGTGATCGCGGATGTGCGGGCGCACCTGGGGGCGGGCGAGTTGTGAACGGCGTGGAGCCAGGCCGGACGGCTGAGGCCGGTGAGGATGCCGAACTCGCCGCCGAGCTGGTGATCGATGCTCGCGGGACGCGATGCCCGATGCCGGTGATCCTGGCGGCGCGCGCCGCGACCACGCTGGCCGCCGGCACGGTGATCCAGGTGCTCGCCACCGACCCCGCGGCCGCGGCCGACCTGCCCGCCTGGTGCCGGATGCGCGGGCATACGGTCATCGGGATCGAGCACGCGGACGGACTGGTGGGCTGCCGGATCCGGCTCGGCGGCTGATTCGCCTGGCAAGGCCCGCGCTCGCGAGGGGCAGTCTTCCCGTGCGAATAGCGGCTTTAGGGCATCGGGCGGGAAGGCTGTCCCCTCCCTGCCCGCCATTCCTGCCGGCGCCAGGCAGGCCAGTCGGGGCCGGGGGCGGCGGTCAGGGCGGGGAGGGTGGCGGCATACGCCTCGCGGGTGCGGGTGGTCACCCCCAGGGTGGCGAGGTGCCCGGTCTGCCACTGGACGTCGATCAGCCCGCCGGGAGCGCTCGAGACGATGTCGACCAGCCCGGCAACGGCGATCTTGGAGGCGTCGGTCTCCCGATGGAACATCGATTCGCCCGCGAACAGCCCACCGATCGCCACCCCGTATAGCCCGCCGGCCAGGCCGGCGGGCGACCAGACCTCGATGCTGTGCGCCCACCCGAGCCGGTGCAGCTTCTCGTATGCCGCGGCGAACTCCGGCGTGATCCACGCCCCCTTGCGTCCAGGGGCGGCGCAGCCCGCGACGACCTGCGCGAAGGCCCGGTCCACGGTGATGCTGAAGCGGCGGCTGGAGCGGGCCAGGGAGCGCGAGATGTGCAGATCGGCTGGGTGCAGCACGCCGCGCTCGACGGGCGCCCACCAGCCGAGCCGTCCCGCCTCGGGGACATCCATCGGGAAGAGGCCGATCCGGTAAGCGGCGAGCAGCGTCGCCGGCTCCAGGTCGGCGCCCAGGGCCACCAGGTCGATATCAGGATCCGGATGAGACAGGGCGTCGGCCAGCCGCCAGTTCGTCGGGGCGGGGACGATGGGCGGGTTTGGCAGGGTAGGAGGCGGCGGAATACCGAACGGGCCGGCCGGGCCGTCTGGCGGGTCGGCCCGCGGAGCGTCGGCGGCGCCAGCCGGCC
>NZ_DAOQZV010000399.1:0-1566 GCF_035343835.1 Nostocoides sp.
AGGATGACCGCGATGAAGCCGCTGACCAGGGCACCCACCACGGGGATGAACGCACCGAGAAAGACCAGCAGCGCGATCCCACTGGCAAAAGGCACGCCCAGGATGAACGCGCCCAGCCCGATCCCCGTTGCATCGGCCGCTGCCACCAGAATGGTCGCCCGGCAAAACGCCTGCAACTGATTCCACGCGATCACGCCGCTCGAGGCGACCCGCTCGCGGGCATTGCGCGGGAACAAGCGCACCAGCCAGGCCCAGATCTGGGGCCCCTCGAGCAAGAAGAAGAAGAGCGCGAACATCGCGATGAAGAAGCCGGCGACCAGATGGGTGACGGTCAGACCCGCCTTCGCCGCGGCCGCGCCGACCCCGCCCCCGCTGGAAACGGCGTCCCGGGCCTTGTTGAAATATTCGGTGAACTGCGTGTCAGTGATGTGGAAGGTGGTGCGCACCCATTCGCGGATCTGGTCGACACCCGTCACCACCTCACCCATCAGATCGTCGGCCTGGCTGGAGAACTGCGAACCGACAAAGGTCATCAGGCCCCCGAGCACGGTCAAGGTGCCGAGCACGGTGATCGCGGCGGCCAGCGCCTTCGGCAGGTGCGCGTCGAGTCGCCGGAAGACCGGGTGCAGCAGCGCACACAGCAAGGTCGCCACGATGATCGGAATGACGATCTCGGACAGGTGCCCGATCAGGTAGCCCGCCAGCGCCAGCGCTGCCGCGATCAGCAGCAGCCGCCACGACCACTCACTGGCCGCGCGCACTCCGTCCGGCACCCACTGACGCTCCGCGTTCGTGCCCGTATCCCGTGTAGCCGGCCCCGCGACCGACGTCGCCTCCGGCCGGTCCGAGGGGGGAGAGTGCGACACGATTGTCGAGCCTCCGTGCATCTGGCGCCCGGGCCGATCCCGAGACGAATAACCGCGAGCCTATGCGCTCGGCCCGAGTTTCGGCATGTGTCACCGGCGGTGTTAATGTTCTCTACGCACTTGGGGCTGTGGCGCAGTTGGTAGCGCGTCTCGTTCGCAATGAGAAGGCCAGGGGTTCGAATCCCCTCAGCTCCACCAAAGTCCAGGGCCTCGGTCGCTTCGCGACCTGGGTCCTGTTCCTCTTTGGTGGACCTCTGTGGCCCCAACCCTCAGCCGGAGGCCAGGCGCGCGCGCTGGGCCGCGTAGTCCGTCACATCGGTGACCGTGGCATAGGGGCTGACCACGTCGTCCTCGGTCTCCTCGACCTCGGCGCTCGGATAGGTCGCCTTAGCCTTGAGCGTGTAGGTCGGCGGGGGCACGGGCACCGGGGACCAGCCACCGGGGGCCTCCTCGGCGGCGACCGGCGCGCCCTGCGCCGTGGTGGCGCTGAAGGCGTCGATGTCATAGACCCCGGCCGGCACGTATGCCGCCTGCCCACCATCCGCCGCGACCTCGCCACTCCCGCGGGCGACCAAGGACTGCTCAGGAGCCTCACTTGCCGGCTCGGGACTGACCGTCACGTCGGTGGTGGTTGGCGCGCGCCGGGTCGGCGCGGAAGGGCCGGTCGATACCGGGCGCCCGGGGGCCGAAGCGCCGACCG
>NZ_DAOQZV010000400.1:0-1565 GCF_035343835.1 Nostocoides sp.
CGCCGGCCGCGCCCAGGGCGCCGGCCAGGCGGCCGCCGCGGGGGCTGAGGTCATAGGCGGTCTCGGCGTGCTCACTCTGGTCGATGCCCGCGGACTCGGCGTCCTCGGTGATCCGCCAGCCCATGGTGGCCTTGAGCGCGTAACCGATGATCGCGGTGACGACGCCGGAGATGGCGACCGAGATCAGCGCGATGAGGATCTGGATGACGGTCTGCTTGACCCCGTGGCCGTAGAGCAGGCCGGTGGTGGTCGAGAGCAGGCCGGCGCCGATGGTGCCCCAAAGGCCGGCGACCAGGTGGACACCGACGACGTCGAGGGAGTCATCGAAGCCGAACTTGAACTTCAGGCCGACGGCATAGGCCGAGAGCATGCCGGCCACCAGGCCGAGGACGATCGAGCCGATCGGCGAGAGGGCGCCACAGGCCGGGGTGATGGCGACCAGGCCGGCGACGACACCGGACGCGGCGCCGATCGAGGTGGCGTGTCCGTCACGCAGCTTCTCCAGCAGCAGCCAGCCGAGCATCGCGGCGCAGGTGGCGACGGTGGTGTTGATCCAGACCAGGGCGGCCGTGCCGTCGGGCGCGAGCTCCGAACCGGCGTTGAAGCCGAACCAGCCGAACCACAGCAGGCCGGCGCCGATCATCACGAGCGGGACATTGTGCGGGCGGAGTGCTTCCTTGCCGAAGCCGAGGCGCTTGCCGGCGATCAGGGCGAGGACGAGGCCGGCCATACCGGCGTTGATGTGCACGACCGTGCCACCGGCAAAGTCGATGGGCAGGATGTTGGCGACCTCGTCGGTGACCCCGAAGATCTTCGCCGACAGGCCGTCGGCCGAGCCCGAAAGCAGGCCGCCGCCCCACACCATGTGAGCAATCGGGAAGTAGCACAAGGTGACCCACAGGCCGGAGAACACCAGCCAGGTGGAGAACTTCACGCGGTCGGCGATGGCGCCGCTGATCAGGGCGACGGTGATCACCGCGAAGGTGAGCTGGAAGCCGACGAAGGCGAGCTCGGGGATATTGCCGTAGCCGTCGTAGCCGAAGGGATTGACCAGGCCCGCGGTGTCCTTGAGCCCGAACTTGTCGAAGGGATTGGCGATGATGCCGGCGAGATTGGTCGGGCCGAAGGACATCGAGTAGCCGTAAAGGACGTAGATGATGCCGATGACGCCCATCGCCCCGAAGGACATCATCATCATGTTGAGGACTGACTTTGCCCGCGTCATGCCGCCGTAGAAGAGGGCGAGCGCGGGCGTCGTCATCAGGAGGACCAGTGAGGCGCACAGGATGAGGAAGGCGGTCGACGCATAGTCGATCGTCGGCTCATCGGCAGCCGCGAGGGTGACGAGTGTTGTCATGCGGCCTAGCTTGGGCGCGCGCGATTTCCGGTTGTTGCGCGTCGTGTTACGGCGATGTTGCCGGATGGCGTGGCGCGTTAGCGTCCGGTAACCGCGAGGGTGATTTCTCGGATGTCGAGACGCACACCGTGCAGCCGCGGCCGACGTGGGCCAGTGAACCCTGCGTCGGGGCGCAGCGCCGGGCTGGCCGGCGGCCACGGGCGGGCGG
>NZ_DAOQZV010000401.1:0-1565 GCF_035343835.1 Nostocoides sp.
GGGCACGCGCACGATCAAGGCGTCGCCCTGACCGCCGCCGCCGCACAGGGCAGCGGCGCCGATGCCGCCACCGCGCCGCTTGAGCTCGTTGGCCAAGGTGAGCGTGATGCGGGCGCCGGACATCCCGAGCGGGTGCCCCATGGCGATCGCGCCGCCATTGGGGTTGACGTTCTCGGGGTCGAGGCCGAGCTCGCGCGCGGAGACCAGGCCGACGGCCGCGAAGGCCTCGTTGATCTCGACCACGTCGAGGTCGCCGGGGGTAATGCCTTCCTTGGCGCAGGCCGCCTTGATCGCTTCGGCGGGCTGGCTCTGCAGGGTCGAGTCGGGTCCGGCGACCACGCCGTGGGCGCCGATCTCGGCCAGCCAGGACAGGCCCAGCTCCTCGGCCTTCGACTTCTTCATCACGACGACTGCGGCGGCGCCGTCCGAGATCTGCGACGCCGAGCCGGCCGTGATGGTGCCGTCCTTGGCGAAGGCCGGGCGCAGGCCGGCCAGCGACTGCGCCGTCGTGTCGGCCCGGATGCCTTCGTCGGACTTGAACTCAATCGGGTCGCCCTTGCGCTGCGGAATGGAGACGGCGACGACTTCGTCGTCGAAGAAGCCGTCCTTCCAGGCCCGCGCCGCCAACTGGTGGCTGCGGGCCGAGAACTCGTCCTGCTCCTCGCGGGTCACGGCGCGCTCACCGGTGTTGGCGGACTCCGTCAGCCCGCCCATGCCCTGCATGGTGAAGACATCGGACAGGGCGTCGAAGTCCATGTGGTCGCGCAGGGTGACATTGCCGTATTTGAAGCCATCGCGGCTCTTCTCCAGCAGGTGCGGGGCATTGGTCATCGACTCCTGGCCGCCGGCGACGATAATCTCGAACTCCCCGGCCCGGATCAACTGGTCGGCGAGGGCGATCGCATCGATGCCGGAGAGGCAGACCTTGTTCAGCGACAGGGCCGGGACCGACATCGGGATGCCGGCCTTGACGGCCGCCTGCCGCGCGGGGATCTGCCCCTCGCCGGCATAAAGCACCTGGCCCATGATGACGTAGTCGACGTCCTCGGGCTTGACGCCGGACTTCTCCAGCGCCCCCTTGATGGCGAATCCGCCCAGGTCGGAGCCGCTGAAGCCCTTCAGCGATCCGCTCATGCGGCCCATCGGGGTGCGGGCGCCGGCGACGATGACGGTGGGATCGGTGGACATGCCAAACCTCTTCATTGATTCGATGGCCGTATGCCGTCGATGCTAGCGAGCGCTTCCCTCACCTCGCCCGCCGCGCGGCGGTGACCCTCACCACCCATGGGCCATTCCCTCGGGGTCGAAGACGTCCTCGATCCGGCAGCCGAAGGCTGCCGCGATCTTGAACGCCAACGGCAGCGAGGGGTCGAAGCGGCCCCGCTCGATGGAGATCACGGTCTGCCGAGAGACCCCCAGCAGGTCGGCGAGGGCCGCCTGGGAGAGCCCGCGACCGGCCCGCAGCTGCGCGACTCGGTTGTCCATGGCCGGTCACCGGTTCCCGAGCCGGACCCAGCCATAGGACAAGGCGAACAGGCCGAGACCGACGACGAGCACATGGGTCA
>NZ_DAOQZV010000402.1:0-1541 GCF_035343835.1 Nostocoides sp.
GGCGCGCGGCCCGGCGCGGCGTGCTGATCGCCGTCGCCTCCGCGCTGGTGGCGACGGCCACGTCCTATCCCGCCTTCGCGGTCATCGCGGGCCTGCTGTGGTCGGTCGTTGCGCGCACCGCCGATCGCAGCGTGACCTCGCTCGTGCTGCGCCGCTACACCAAGGGGGCCCGCTCGAGCGATCTGGCCATGGCTGTGCTGGCGAGCCCGATGCACCTGGTAACGGGCGTGATCGCGGCGCTCGCCGGGGCACTCATACCGGCATCGGTCGGGCTGGCCGGCATCTTCGCCACGCTGCTGGGCGTCAACCTCTCCGGTGCCGCCCTTCCCGTGCGCATCACCCACGCCATCGCGCTCGGCGTCGGTATGGCGCTGGCGATCATGATGGCCTGGTGGGGGCCGGGCGGCTCGGGGCTGCGGCGCGGCTCGCGCAGCCTGGCGCGCGGGCTCGCTCCCAATCAGGTCGGTGCCCAGGTGGTCGCGGGGCTCGCGATCGCGGCGACCGCCTTCCTGGTGACCTGGATGGTGCTGCAGCCCGGCCTGCCGGTGTGGTGGCCCTTCGGGGGCGCGCCCAGCATCTTCACCTCGCTGACGCAAGCGCCCTGACCCCGGCCTGCCGTTCGTCGTTCCCGGTGACGGAACCCGATCCGGTCGGTCTGGTGAGGGTAACCTAAGAAGGATCCGTTTCCCCCTGGAGGTCGTGGTGTCGGTGCTCTCACAGCGGCTGGGTTCGCGCCCGGTTCTCTATGCGGCGCACCCCGGACGGACCCTCGCGACCGTCGCTGTCGCCGAAGCGGGCGTGCGGGTCGCCGGGCTCGGCGCGGCCATTGCCCCCGAGGTGGGCCGCCGGCTGGTCGACCTGGGCCTGGTGCCGGGCGCGTCGATCGAGGTGCTGCGTAAGGCGCCCCTCGGCGGCCCGGTCATCGTTCGGGTCGCCAACTACGAGGTCGCGTTGCGGCTTGGCGAGGCACGACAGATCATCGTGGATTCGGTGAACTGACCGGGGATGTCCGGACACCACGACCACGCAGGCGGCGCGCCGGCCCTGACGGGCCTGCGACTGGCACTGATAGGCAGCCCGAACGCCGGCAAAACCACGCTCTTCAACGCCTTGACGGGGATGCGCGGCAAGACCGGCAACTATCCCGGTGTCACGGTCGCCCGCTATGCAGGCCGTGCCCGGATCGACGATCTCGATGTCGTCATCGAGGATCTGCCGGGCACCTACAGCCTCGACCCGATCAGCCTCGACGAGCAGGTCGTCATCGACACGCTGGACACCGCGACCGACCCGGCGTCGACGCCGGACGGGCTGCTGGTGCTGCTCGATGCGACCACGTTGCGACGCTCGCTCGGCCTGCTCGCGCAGGCCCTGCTCAGCGACCTGCCCGTATGCGTGGTCCTCACCTTCGCCGACGAACTCACCGCTCGCGGGGGTCACCTGGACCAGGAGGCGCTCGCCCGGGCGCTCGGCCTGCAGGTCGTCGTCGTCACCGCCGGTGATCCCGCCGGCGTCTCGCAGCTGCAAGCCCTGGCCCACCA
>NZ_DAOQZV010000403.1:0-1502 GCF_035343835.1 Nostocoides sp.
TCGCGGGCGGGAGGGAGCCGGCGATGACCAACCAGGATTGCTCGCTGAGGTCGCGACCCGCGAGGACGGCGTCGACCGCCGCGACCAGACGATCCACGTCGTCGCGATCGAGCGGCTCACCGGGTCCGTTGACCTTGATCGTGCGGCCGGCCGGCAGCAACATCGAGGTGTTGATCCGCGTCTCACCCGCGATGGGGACGCCGTGCGTCGGGACGCCATCCGCTGCCAGGAGCTCGGTCAGGTGGCGGCCCGTGGCGCCGCCCATCGGCAACACGGCGGCGGTGGCCGCGCCGGCCGCGTGGAGGTCGCGCGAGACGTTGACCCCCTTGCCGCTGGCCTCCACCGTCATGGTTCTCGCCCGGTGCACGTCGGCGTCCCCGAGCGCGGCCTCGGCAACGGCATACGTCAGGTCGAGGCTGGGGTTGAGCGTCAGGGTGACGATCATCGCGAGCCGCCGGCGACGACGCCTGCCAGCCGGGCGGCGACGGCAGCGATCTCGTCGCGTGCGGGGCGGAGGTACGTGCGGGGATCGACGAGCGTCGCGTCGGCGTCGAGGACCTCGCGCACGGCGCCGGTGAAGGCGACATTGAGGATGGTCCCGATATTGATCTTCGTCATGCCGGCGGCGACGGCCGCGCGCAGCGTGTCGTCAGCGACGCCCGAAGACCCATGCAGGACAAGGGGAACGGGGAGCGCCTCGGCCAAGGCCGAGATCAGCGCCAGGTCAAGAGCGGCCGTGCGCTCCACCATCGCGTGCGAACTCCCGACGGCGACAGCGAGTGCGTCGACGCCCGTCGCCGCGACGAACTCGGCGGCCTCAGTGGGGTCGGTGCGGACACCCGGCGCGTGTGCGCCGTCCTTGCCGCCCACCTTGCCTAGCTCGGCCTCGACGAAGAGTCCCTGGGCGTGCCCCCAGTCCGCGGCAGCGCGCGTGGCCGCGACATTCTCGGCATAGTCCAGATGGGAGGCATCGAACATCACGCTGCTCAGGCCGGCCGACGCGCTCTGGTGGAGCAGGGCGACATCTTCGACATGGTCGAGGTGCACCGAGACGTGCACCCCAGCGGCCCGGGCGACCTCGAGGACGCCGGCCGCGATGGGGCGGAGCAGCCCGCCGCGGAACTTCACGGCGTTCTCGCTGATCTGCAGGATGACGTCGGCTCCGGCCTGTTCGGCGCCGGCGACGATGCCTTCGGCGTGCTCGAGGGTGATGACATTGAACGCGGCGACGCCACGGCCGGCGGCGCGGGCGCGGGTGACGAGGTCGGCGGTGGTGGCGAGCGGCATACGGGAAGCCTTTCTTCGGAGGGTCAGGCCGGCGCGGGGGCCGCGTCGAGGTCGGTATAGAGGCCGGCGGCGACGCCGGCGAAGAGGGCGGCGCCACGGCAGCCGGCCTCGGGGACGGTGGCGCGCCGGAAGTCGCCGAAGGCGTCAGTCTTGGCGGCCATGACCGCGCGCGAGTTGGTCCAGCCGCCGGCAACGACTAGGTCGGCGCGGGGGCC
>NZ_DAOQZV010000404.1:0-1501 GCF_035343835.1 Nostocoides sp.
GGGGGGGCGGCGGTGCCGTCGGTGGGGTGAGCAGCGGCGGCGTCGGTGGTACCAGGGCTGGTAGCGGACGCGCCGGTGTCGTCGCGGGCGGCCAGGGCGTCCCGGACGGACGCGAGCACCGCGGCGGTGACGGCCTCGACGAAGGGGGGGTGGGCGGCATACGGCGGCAATTTGTCGACCGTGATGTCGAGGCCCTCGGCGGCGACCCCGAGATCCTCGCGGTATTGGCGGCATGAGGAATAGGACTGGTAGGGGCTGGTAAGGATGGTCAGCAGCCGCGCGGGGGCGAGGCCGGCGAGGACGTCGCGGACAAACGGCGGGCTGTTGCGGTTCGCGAGGTGGACGGGGATCGCGATCCCGCGGCGGGCGAGTTCGGCGTCGAGGGCTGCGACGAGGGCGCGGTTCTGGGCGTTGATCGGGCTAACGCCGCCGAAGAGGGCGTAGTGCTCGGCGACCTCGGCGAGCCGCTCTTCGGGGATACCGCGCCCGGCGGTGACGCGGCGCAGGAAGGGCATGACCTCGGGCATGCCCTCGGGGCCGCCGAAGGAGAGCAGGACGAGGGCATCATACGGGGCGAGGGGTTCGGCTGGCACGGGACAACGCTACAAGCGGCGGCGTGGCCTGACGGCGGCGGACACCCCCGGCATGGCAGCATCGTGCCGGTCATGTGCTGAGAGCGGCCGCCCCGGCGGCCCACGTCCGGGGAGGCCCCCGCCATGCAGGAACTGCGCCTTGTCGGCGTGCATCAGGACGGCCGGCATATCTTGCTGGCCGCGCCCGATGGCACGCGCTATCGCGTCGCGATCAACGACGAGTTGCGGGTGGCCGCGCGCCACCGGGCGGCCACGGCCGGGCCTGCCGTCGCGGCGATCGAGCCGATGTCCGCGCGCGACATCCAGGCGCTGATCCGCTCTGGTGTGAGCGCGGTCGAGGCGGCGGACCGGTCGGGGTGGGCGTTGTCCAAGGTCGAGGTCTTCGCCGCACCTGTGCTCGCCGAACGCGCGCACATTGCCGGTATGGCCGCCCGCACCCGCCTGCGGTCGGCCGACGGGGGGGAGTCGGAGCGCCTGGAGGCGCGCGTGGACCGAAGGTTGGCCGTGCGTGGGGTCGAACCCGGATCGGCGATCTGGGACGCCGGCCGCGGTGCCTCCGGTGCGTGGCAGGTGTTCTGCGACTTCGTGGCCGGGGGCCGTCAGCGGCGCGCAGCCTGGTCCTTCGACGCGGCGACCGGTGCCGTGCACCCCGTGGACGACGAAGCCCGATGGCTCGCCGGCGATGACGACCCGACGGCCAAGCCGCAACCCCACCGCCTGACCGGCGAACGCGTCTTCGACGTCGAGGTCGACGGCGGCCTGACCGAGCCGGGTGAGATTGCCGAGCCGCTGGTCAGCACCGTCGAGGCGGCGCAGTTGGACCGGACCGATGCCCTGATGACGGCGATCCGCGCGCACAGCCATGCCGGCGAGCGGCGCGGGCGCCGGCGCAGGCCGAGCCCCGGGCC